>DGQJ01000130.1:2659-7226 GCA_002389705.1 Bacteroidales bacterium UBA4417 | reverse complement strand
AAGAAAAGAATTCAGTCAATTGATGCAATTCGCGGATTTGATATGTTTTGGATTAGTGGCGGAGATGCCTTGTTTCCGGCCCTTTTTGCACTTACAAGTCTTCCTTTTTTTACCCATACCTTAACCCGCCAACTTGAACATTCCCAGTGGAATGGATTTACTTTCTATGATCTTATTTTCCCTTTATTCCTGTTTATCACAGGCTTAACCATGCCATTTTCGATAGGGAAAAGGCTCGAAAAAGGCGACACCAGAAAAAACATACTGAAACATGTTGCAAAGCGCTCATTACTTCTTTTCGTCCTGGGCCTGATTTACAATGGACTCTTTAACTTCGATTTTATCAATCAGCGCTATGTTGGTGTGCTGCAGCGTATAGCAATTTCCTATTTCCTGGTTTCACTTATCTACCTGTATTCTAAAAAAATTCGGACTCAATATATCTGGGCCGGGGCTATTTTAACAGGATATTGGCTTATTATCGCATTTGTGCCGGTACCTGGTTTTGGGGCCGGAAACATGACCATGGAAGGAAATTTATGCGGTTATTTCGATCGTTTATTACTCCCCGGAAGTTTTTGCTGTTATCCTTTTGGCGACAATGAAGGAATTTTAAGCAGCATTACTCCGCTGGTAAATGTGATGGCTGGCCTGTTTGCGGGGCAATGGATATTGAAAGCCGGCAGCGATCATAAAAAACTGATTAACGGCTTGTTGATAGCGGGTATAGCTGCATTGGCAACCGGGTACCTGTGGGGATTTGCTTTTCCTGTTAACAAAACTATGTGGACCAGCACTTATGCCCTGGTTGCTATTGGATACAGCCTGCTTTTATTTGCATTGTTTTACTGGATTATTGATGTAAAAGGGTTTACAAAATGGGCATTCCCGTTTGTTGTTATTGGACTGAATCCTATCACTATTTATGTTTTACAGGGCATTTTCGACTTTGCCATTATTTCAAACATTTTTATCCATGGATTCGTAAAATATCTTGGCAGTTTTGAAGCTGCATTTTCACTTTTGTGTATGCTTGCTGTTAAATGGTTGTTTCTGTACTTCCTTTACAAACAAAAAATATTTTTAAAAGTCTGAGCCTTGCTGTATCATCTGAGGAGATAAATACAACTCAGTACGAACCTCTTTAGGACTTAAAAATAATTGTTGTCAAACCCAGGAATTATATGAGAAAAGCAGCAACAATACTAAGTTTTGGAGTGATTGTTTACATGCTTTCCCTTTCAGGATGTAAAAATGAAGCTTCCAATCGTGCAGTTGATCCGGCAATAATATCGGCCGCAGAAAATTTATTCGACCTGCGGATGATTTCCTCGGAAAAGGATTCGATGATAGATGCACTCGAAACGCAACTGGCTGATTACAAAATTATTCACAATCAGCAGCTCGACAATTCCATACCTCCCGCCATCTGGTTTAACCCGGTGCCGGCAGGTGTTGTGTTTGCAGACGAACAAAAACCAATCAACTGGAATCTTCCGGCAAATGTAGCTTTACCAAAGGATATCAATGAACTGGTTTGGTATTCGGTGGCTGATCTTTCAGTGTTGATCCGGACCCGGAAAATAACTTCAACAGAACTCACAAAAATATTCCTGAACAGGTTAAAGAAATATGGCGACACGCTGCATTGTGTAATTACGCTTACCGAAGATCGTGCCCTAAAACAGGCCCGTAAGGCTGATGACGACCTGGCCCGGGGCATATACCACGGACCTTTGCACGGAATCCCATATGGAATAAAAGATCTGTTTTCGGTTGAAGGATATAAAACCACCTGGGGTGCAGCACCTTATAAAGGCCAGCAAATAGCAAAAGATGCCACGGTAGTTAAAAAACTTGATGAGGCAGGGGCTGTGCTGCTTGCAAAATTTTCACTCGGATCGCTGGCTATGGACGACGTTTGGTTCGGCGGCCTTACCCGCAATCCATGGGACCTGAACCAGGGCTCCAGCGGTTCTTCGGCCGGATCGGCATCGGCTACGGCTGCAGGACTGGTACCTTTTGCTATAGGTACCGAAACCTGGGGTTCCATTGTGTCACCAAGCAACCGCTGTGGCGTAACCGGGTTAAGGCCTACCTTTGGCCGCGTGAGCCGCACCGGTAGTATGGCTCTGAGCTGGAGTATGGACAAGGTAGGCCCGATTTGCCGCAGTGCTTTCGACTGCGCGCTCGTATTTTACAGTCTGCTTGGTGCTGATGGATTCGATCAGTCGGTAACCAACTATCCGTTCAATTTTAACCCTCTTACTGACATCAGAAAACTGAAAGTCGGTTACCTTGCATCACTTTTCGGAAAAGATGATGAGAACCGCGCCAACGACAGCATTTCGCTGGATGTATTTCGAAAAATGGGGATTACCCTCTCCCCTGTTTCGCTGCCCGATTCGGCTACCATCCCTGTAAAATCGCTGGCACTGGTGCTGGTTGCCGAAGCTGCCGCTGCTTTCGATGATCTGACGCGCACCAATAAGGACGACGAACTGAACCTTCAGGATAAAAATGCATGGCCGAATATTTTCAGGGCTGCGCAATTTATACCAGCCGTACAGTATATCCAGGCCAACCGGTTGCGATATAAGCTGATANNCTGTTGGTTACCAACCTCACCGGTAATCCATGCGTAGTGGTTCCTAATGGATTTGATAAACAAAAACATCCTGCAAGCATCAGTTTTATCGGAAACCTTTACGATGAAGCCACTTTGCTGGCTTTCGCCAAGGCGTACCAGGATGCTACCAACTTCGATGAGCAAAGGCCACCGATATTTAAATGATTTCATGCTCAGCGGGAATATTTATCCACTGATTTTCAAAAATTTTAACTGCTTAACCACTGATTTCCACAAATTTCCCACTGATTTTCACAAATTATTTGTGCCTGTTTGTGATGCATTCGTGCGTATTTGTGGATTAATGATTATCCACTGATTTTCACTGATTATTTGTGCCAATTTGTGATGCATTCGTGCGTATTTGTGGAGTATTAATAGCCAGTACCGTTCAAAAAAAAACCCCGCCGGAGCGGGGTGTAAATCATTTAAACAGCCTGGTTCATATTGTTAACCGATATTAACCCGATACAAAGGCATAGTCTCTTCGTGGCTTTCCATTTTATCAAAATATTCGGCCAGCGTATTGAGCAGTTGCTCTTTGCGTATTGGTTTAGCCAGGTACCCGGTGCAACCTGCTGTGTAGCATTTTTTCACATCTTCAGGAAGCACAAAAGCTGTTTGCGCTATAATGGGCAGCTCTGGTCTTAATCCTGAAATAATTTCGCTGGCTTCGTACCCGTTCATGATCGGCATGTGCATGTCCATCATTACCAGATCAATGTCGCTATTGGATTTAATATGTTCAATGGCTTCTTTGCCATTCTGAGCCCAGAGGATTTTTATGCCTGTGCGGCGTAATACTGCCTCTATGTAAAGGAAGCTGAAATCAATATCTTCAGCAATAAGAATAGTATGCTCTTTAAAATCGTATGGGTAAGAGCCGGTTTCTTTCAGATGATTTGTTTCCATGATGTCGTTTATGTTATTAGTTTTTATCGTGAATGCAAAGAGTGATCCTGTTTCAGGTTGCGATTCGAGCCAGAGATGGCCTCCGAGTAACTCAACCAGGGCCTTCGAGATGGCTAACCCAAGTCCGAAGCCAAGTACGGGTTTTGTGTCGGGTGTATCAACCTGGCGGAACCTTTCGAAAACAGCTGTTTGTTTGTCGTAAGGAATCCCGATACCGGTGTCCTTTACCCAGAAGAGCATTTCGTTACCCGAAAAATCAGCCCCGATTTCAATACGACCTTTCAGCGTGAATTTTTTGGCATTGGTAATCAGGTTTACAAGTACCTGGCGCAAACGATTCGGGTCCGATTCAATTTCAATGTCTTTAATGGATGTGTTTGCTGTAAAAACAACATTCACATTATCTGCTTTCTCACCGGCAGTGCTCTCGAACTGGTGTTTCAGGTCTTCGAGCAGCTTTACAGGTCTGAATTTGCGTTTACTGATTTCGAGGTTTCCTGATTCAAGTTTCGAAATATCGATCAGGTCGCTGAGCAGGCTGATTAATGCATTACCATTATTCTGTATGATATTCAGGTAACGTTCGCGCTCTGAATCCGTGAGGTTTTTATCGGCAAGCAATTCCGAAAAACCGATAATCCCATTCAGTGGCGACCTGATTTCGTGCGAAATGTTAGCAAGGAAAGCAGTCTTATTTTTATTGGCCGTTTCAGCTTCCAGGGCGGCTGCTTCGGCTTTGAGTAACGATAATTTCTCTTCGGTTATATCGTATGCGGTTGCATGGTGCTGCAACGACATGTTACCTATTGAACGCTGTGAGATATTAACCCTGAAGTACGCTAATTCGCCCTGTTCACTTATGCAGCATACATCCTGGCTGAACTTCCCGGTTTTGTAATATTCACTGATGGATTCCCTGATAGAGTTACGGTCTCTTTTGTAAACTGATTTCATCATCAGTCCGGGTTTGTTGATAATGAGTCCGAGCGAAAAAGGAAGATTATTTCTGCAACTGTTGTTCATATA
>DGQJ01000130.1:0-2624 GCA_002389705.1 Bacteroidales bacterium UBA4417 | reverse complement strand
AGATGTTTATTCCTGAAGGATCGTAATGACTATCGACACTTGCACCGCTGTAGGCAACAAGGTGTTTGTCGTTACCCGAAAGTAAAACGATACCGGGCGAGTTTGGAATATCTTCAGCCGGAAGCCGGCAAAGCATGGTATAATGTATTAACGAATCAGGCCGGATAAGAGAGGCAAAATCCTTACCAAAAATATCAAGAGGCTGATAGCCGGAAATTTTAAAGAAAGCTTTGTTGGCAAACATAATGCTACCAGATGCAACCATAAGTATGCCCTGTTCGGTTTCCGGTTTCTTCTGAGGTTCCTGCGTGAGAACTGGTTTTTTCTTCAGATTTGTGGTATTGCTTTGCGTTTGCGATGCCAGGTAAACAATTCCGCTTGTGCCCTGATGGGGAATTATGCCGGATCCAAATCCCGGGAAACTGAACTTGCCTGTAAAACTGAATTTTAAAATAGCGGAAGAAAGAATAAACAGGCCTGATAGAACGATGATTTGTACAAAAAAAGGAATCCCCGAACCAAATGTAAGCCCGTAATAAACAAACTTTGAAAGTGGCAGAAGAAGTATTCCGGAAAATCCTTCTGGAACCTGCAGGGCAACAATAGCTGCTATCAGGAGTAGGGTTCCGGAGCTCAGATATTTACTTTTTGTTTTCAAAGTAGTTCGAGTTAAGAGAGTTGGACAAGAGCAGTAGTTTCTGAGTCAATCATTCAGCAGGCTGATTAGCAATCTGAATCATTTAGTAGTTTATTGCCATTGGCATAAAAAGTAATAAGAATATTGGAAAAAAAATCCTGAAATAAGTATTATTAATTATTTGGCCTTTAACTGGTGTACCTTCCCGGAGCCTGTTGCGCTGGCTTCTGAAACAAAAATCCCCGGGTAATTAAATTTTTATGAACAGGTTGCAATGCATGTCTGCCTTCAACCTATATAACCACAGGATTATGTTTCCCACAACTAAACGTCAGGCATTCAACATTATTTCCACAAACCAACAATTCAACTCATCTCCATTGAAGCTATTTTCAGTCTAAAAATCCAGCCCTGTTTCTGATTACTGAGGTGTGGGCTGTAACTTTTTAGGGCTAAACATGTCGTACTTATGAATTTGCACGAACACAAGTGTATCAGAAACATGCACAAAGTGTATCGTAGCCGAACAGTTTGGATTTTATCCGAATTTTAAAAAACTGAATATCAGCATAATAAAATTTTGGCATACTCTTTAATCAACATGTAAGAAAGTAATAGTATCAAAAACAATTAAAATCAAAAACCGTGGATAGAGTTATTGAAAAGAAAAAGTGGTCCTCAAAAAAGATTGTAACTATCGTGATTGTGGCAGCAATTGTTTTGTTGATTGCCGCAAGCTATTATTTCACTTCAGGAAAATCGAAACTGAATGTTGACCTCGAAAGAATAACCGTGAGCGAGGTTACCCAAGGTACTTTTCAGGAGTTTATCCCGGTTAACGGGGTGGTGCTGCCTATTACTACTATATACCTGGATGCCAGCGAAGGGGGCCGGGTTGAAGAAAAGTTTGTTGAAGACGGCACCATGATGAAGAAAGGGCAGGCCATCCTTCGCCTTTCGAATACCGACCTGCTTATGACCATGATGAGCCAGCAGAACACCGTGTATAACACGCTTACTCAGATGCAGATTAACAATAACGCAGCGCAGCAGAACACGGTAAGCAAACTTAACCAGATGGCCGATGTTATAAGCCAGTTCAAAGAAGCCGAACGTATCTATAACCTCGATAAGCACCTGCTCGAACAAAAAGTTATTGGCCTGCAGGAATTTAAAAAGGCTGAAAACGATTATAACTACTACCTTGAAAAGAAAAAACTCACACAGCAGATTTTACTCCAGGATTCCATATCGAGGGCACAACAACAGGAACAGGATAAGCGCTCGTACCAGGGTTCGCAGGAAGCGCTTAACATGATGCGCCAGAAAGTAAACGACCTGATTGTAAAATCACCTATCGACGGGCAACTTACATCGCTGAATGCCGAAATTGGTGAAAACAAACGCCAGGGCGACAGGCTCGGACAAATCGATGTACTGAGTGGTTTCAAAGTACGCGTTGATATCGACGAGCATTACATTTCCCGTATTTATGTAGGCCTTAAGGGCGACTTTACTTTTGCTGATAAAGTATACAAGCTATCGATCAGCAAGGTATTTACACAGGTTACCAATGGCAGGTTCCAGGTCGATATGCAGTTTGAAGGAAAAGTGCCCGAAGGCATTCGCCGCGGACAAACGCTGCAGATCCGACTGGCGTTGAGTGACGAAAAACAGGCCTTACGCCTGCCGCGCGGTGGTTTCTTCCAACAAACCGGCGGAAACTGGATTTTTAAACTCAGCTCGGACGGCAAAACAGCCTATAAAACCGATATTCAGATCGGAAATCAGAATCCTGATTTTTACGAAGTTTTACAAGGCCTGAAAGCCGGCGACAAGGTAATAACCAGCAGTTACGAAAACTACGGCAATATGCAGGAACTGGTACTAAAGAAATGAAATTGAGTGCATAGTGCCCAGTGCATAGTGTACAGTGCATAGTGCATAGCACAAAATTCTGAGCACTCAGCACATAACACTCAGCACA
>DGQJ01000381.1 GCA_002389705.1 Bacteroidales bacterium UBA4417 | reverse complement strand
AATCTTATCTTTCCGCCAAAATGCGGGTGGATGTGGCACCTTGTCCCAAAATGCAGGACAGGTTGTCAAGGCTTCAAAGGTCCATTTCCCTCAGCCTTTCTTGATAAGTGATGGTAGTAAAGAACTGCTGCAAAAGTAAATAGTTTTTGAATACAAAATCAAAAGCCGGAAATTTTTCACATTTTCTTAACAAATCACGACATTACCCGGCACCTGAACTGCCATAATTCATAACTATCCTGCAAAGATTGAACTTATAAAGCGGGCTTCTGTTTTATCCATCAAAAGTTAAAAATTATGCAACGATTGGCCTTAGTAATACTCGCTTTACTTTTGGTAAGCGGATGCAAAAGTAACACCCTGAAAACCAACTCACAAATGGACATCATACCCAATGGCATAAAAACCGATACCGCAACCTTTGCTGCCGGATGTTTCTGGTGTGTGGAGGCTGTTTTCCAGGAACTCAAAGGAGTTCATTCTGTTACCTCGGGATATACAGGCGGTAAAATTAAAAACCCTACCTATCGCGAAGTATGTTCCGGGTTAACCGGTCATGCTGAAGCCTGCCAGTTGGTGTACGACCCTGCTGTTATAACGTACGATGAGTTACTCGAAGCATTTTGGAGCAGCCACGACCCAACAACGCTCAACAGGCAGGGTGCCGACCAGGGCACACAATACCGTTCGGCAATTTTTTATCATAACGACCAGCAAAAACATCTGGCCGAAACCTATAAGGCTAAGCTGAATGCCGAAAAGGCTTTCGATAAACCCATTGTAACTGAAATAAGCCCTGCATCAGTGTTTTACAAAGCCGAAGACTATCATCAAAACTATTACAACGAAAATGGAGATGCGCCTTACTGCACTTTTGTAATAGCGCCAAAACTGGAGAAATTCAGAAAAGTATTCAAAGACAAACTAAAAAGCAACCCATAACGCGCTGCCGCAAACAGTACCGGTAAATNNGCCTGCTTTTATTTTTTTTTTAGCATTCCGGTTTTTTTCTCACTTTTCATTAACTTCATATAATTATATTTGCTTTCCGGTTACTTGTGACTCTGAACAGAGCTTCGTTCAACGTAATGAATTAAATTTCTTTTTGTCAACCAACTATTTAAAGCCACATCGCCCCTGTTTTCTCAAATAGGTATCNNGTATCTTCAAATGTTAACAGAAATTAAGTCCAGGAGAAATGTATGAAAGAAAAGAGCATGAATGAGTTGCCCCTCATGAACGAAAATGAAGGAATTGTCCTTTTTTACCCGAATATTTCAGATAAAGCCATTGACGAAGTGTCGAAGGTTCTGCGTTCGCGGTGGATAGGCCAGGGACCAAGGGTAGCTCAATTTGAAAAAGACTTCGAAAAGCGTTTTTTAACCCATAACACGGCCCTGGCTGTAGGTTCAGGTACTGATGCCCTGCACCTGGCTTATATCCTGTCGGACATCGGGCCCGGCGACGAGGTTATTGTTCCGGTATTTACCTGCACGGCCACTAACATCCCGTTTTTATATACGGGTGCTAAGGTAAAGTTTGCGGATGTTGATCCGGAAACCATGAACATTAGTGTTGAACATGTGAAACAGTTGGTTACCGAACGCACNNATGGACGAACTGATGCAAATTGCACGCCAGTATAACATCCCGCTTATTGATGATGCAGCGCATGCCCTTGGTGCCACATACAAAGGGCAAAACATAGGCGAAATCGCTGATTTTTCGGTATTTTCGTTCCAGGCCATAAAGCATATTACCACAGGCGACGGCGGCATGCTCACCATTAAAAACCCCGGGCTGGTTGAGAAAGCAAAACGTATCCGCTGGTTTGGCATCGATCGCTCAGCAAAACAAATGGGACATTGGGAAAACGATATTTATGAAGTTGGCTATAAGTACCAGATGAACGACATAGCTGCTGCGTTGGGGATAACAGCGCTTGCCGAGTTCGATGACACATTAGAATACCGTAAAATGCTGTTTTCGGAATATGAAAAACAACTAGCAGGTTTGGATGGCATTAAATTGATCGGTACAGGTATGAAAGACCGGGAGCATGCAGCCTGGTTATGCACTGTGCTTGCTGAACACCGCACCGACCTGATGAAAAAACTGAGGGCGCATAAAATCGAATCGGCACAGGTGCACTACCGCAACGACAGGTATACCGTTTTTGGCGGCCGCAGAAACGATTTGCCCAATATGGACTCCACCGAGGAAAAATACCTTGTGCTCCCGCTGCATCTACGCATGACACTACAGGATGTTGAAACCATAGGAAAAGTGATTAAAAGCGGTTGGTAGATAACTGCCCTAACATTTAAAAAGCCGGGAAATACCCGGCTTTTTTTTATTTGCTGACCTTATATTCCTATACTTGTTATCAATGTGCCAATATGCGGTTTACTTTATTCCGGAGCACGTTCCAGCGATAGGCAACCGTTCTTTCCGGCTCACGGAGCGGCCCCTTGAACCGGGTACCGATGCGCAGGTAAAATTTAAAAAAGGTAGAGCTGCTGATCCCCCACTTGAAAAGAAATTGCTTGCGCCCGTCGTTTTTCTTCACCCTGCTTGTGGAGAGTGATAGAAAATGATATGCCCTGCTGGCCGAAACGCCTTTAAAATACCTGACTCCCATTTGCCAGAGTTTCATCATAAAATCAGGATCGGAATACATGCCCGGCGAAAACTCTGTGCTTAAACCACCCATAAGGTCCCAGGTGCGGCGGTGTATTACCATCGGGTACCAGTTGCAGCCGTTCCAGTCGTCGAAAGGTACTTTATCATACATTTCAAGCAATTCCTTTTCATTGAATTCCAATGCATTCCGACCAAAATTATACGGACCTATCACGCAGTTATAACTCGTAACATGGGGCTGAATGAGGGTTCCTGAAATACAGAAATAATGATCCTCCTGTTTACGGATTTCATCGAGCAAAGCTTTATCCCATCCCGGGCAAACGTACATATCGTCATCAATCAGGCAGATTAAATCGGAATCGGCCAGGCTGTAAGGAGCGTTGAATCCATAACATACGCCCGCATTTTCGGCTGAATGGGTATAGCTGATATTATTTTCTCTCAGCCATTCGAGCGTTCCGTCAGTGGCCTGGTTGGCATGCACAATCACCTGGTGGTGAAATGTGGAGTTTTTGCGAATGGCTTCAACACAAATCTTTAAAATCGGCAGGTTATTCCACGAAGGAATCAGTATTGAAAAAACAGGTTCCTTTGTTTCAGGAACTTTATGAAATGAAATTTTACCCGGATTCATCCTGTACATTTAAATAATTTCACGATCCGCAAAACTATTAAAAAACTTTTCAAATACAGAAATTGGATTACAGGTCGAAAGCAGATTTTCTTCGTCCCGCTTTGTAGTATAAAATCTTGGCATCCTCAATGGTTACCAGGCATCCGTAGCGCACACTTTCGAGGTAAGGCCTGATAATCTCAAAAAAAGCCTCTATTTTTGAACTTTCATCAACAATTTCAACAACTACCGGCAGTTTATCGTTGGTTTCCCAGAATTTGGCCGAATGAACCACGCTGCTTCCACCATAACCCATCACACCTTTAAGAACAGTTGCACCAGCCATTCCGTTGCGCCTGGCGGCAAAAACCAGCGCTTCGTACAACGGTGTATGTTTCAGTTTGTCTGTTGAACTGGTATAAACCCTGAGTACTTTTATATTATTGTTAGTATTCATGTTACAGGATTTTAGTAATCATTATGCCTGCAAAAGTGGCCAGCAACCCGATAAA
>DGQJ01000102.1:9760-10283 GCA_002389705.1 Bacteroidales bacterium UBA4417 | reverse complement strand
TCACCTGTTTTGAGGAACACCACCTGTTTGGTGAGCGGGCTGAAAACGCCTACAGTAACATGATGGCTTGCCATACCGGCCATCGGGTAACGGATATATTCAACCTGGGCAATGCGCTGGTTAATATCAACCAGCGGGTATTGGGTAACCATGGTTTCGTCCATGCGGTAAAATGCCAGCAGGTTCCCTTTCGGCGACCAGAATGTACCCCCGTCGATACCAAATTCATTGCGGTGTACGGTTTTCCCATTTACAATTCCTTTGTCGGAATCGGAAGTAACGGCCATAGTTTTCCCGTTTTCGGAAATATAAAGGTTGTTTTCCCGGGTAAAAGCAATGCGCCCGGTAACCGGTTCCACATCCATATTTTCAGCATCTGTTTCATAACTGTTTACCACCGAGAGTTCCCGGGTAAGTATATTGAAACGGAACACTTTCGAATCATTTGAATAACGAAACGAATTTTCGTTTTCCCATTTAAACATCGGGAGGTTGCGGAGTTTTTTCTGCTGTGCCTTTTCAA
>DGQJ01000102.1:7928-9695 GCA_002389705.1 Bacteroidales bacterium UBA4417 | reverse complement strand
TTGCAGCCCAAGCATTAATAGCAATGCCAGTAGGGTGGAGGTAAATTTTTTGTTCATGAATGTGTTAGGATATTATGCTGTTCAAAATTATTTTGTTCCATGATGCACCGCATCCGCCAATTCCGAAACCAGGCCCGGATTTTTTTCAAATGCAGTCCCGATTACAATAATATCGGCCCCGGCTATAGCGGCTTGCTGTGCTTGTTCGGGTGTGCGGATGCCGCCACCGGCAATAAGCGGAATGCTGATATTTTGCTTTACCTGTGTTATCATGGGTGTGGGAATGCAATGTTGTGCGCCACTGCCGGCCTCCAGGTATATCAGCTTTAATCCCAGCATTTCACCGGCCATGGCCGTGCAAATGGCTATGTCCATTTTGTCGGAAGGAATGGGCATGGTATTGCTCATATACTGCACGGCTGTGGTTTTGCCGCTTTCAACCAGCATATAGCCGCACGATATTACCTCCAGCGGGCTTAATTTCAGGTAGGGTGCCGCAATTACATGACGCCCGATCAGCATTTCGGCATTACGGCCACTGATGAGCGAAAGAAAAAGTATGGCATCAGCCTGCCAGCTAAGCTGCATATTATTGCCAGGAAACAGGATTACAGGAACATGGCTGTTGGCTTTCAGTGTTTTGATGCATTGGTCCAGTTCGTTGTTAACCAGCAGGCTGCCGCCAACAAAAAAGTAATCTACCGATGCGTCAGCTGCATTGCGAGCCAGGCTTTCAATGTCCTTGTTCAGTAATTTATCAGGGTCAACCAGCACAGCCAGTTGTTTCCTGCCTTGTTCGGTGCGGTGAATTATATCCTGGTATACTGACATGCGGAGCGATTTAAACGCAAATGTAGAAAAAAGGCTCTAACAAGGGCCTTCAAATAATGAAAGTTCAGGAAAAGGAAATTATAAGAAAGCAGCTGGCTATTTCCTGTTTAAAATACTGCTTTCGCGATTTTGCAGATATTGTCGGATTTACCCATGGTATAAAAGTGAAGTACAGGCACGCCGAATTTTATCAGTTCTTTCGATTGCTCAATAGCCCATTCCACACCTACCTGCCTCACCTGCTGGTTATCGGTACATTTTTCAATTTCAAGCACAAGTTCCTCAGGAATATCAATAGAAAAAGTTCGCGGAAGCGTTGAAAGCTGCGATTTTACCGAAAGTGGCTTCAAGCCCGGGATGATGGGTACTGTAATCCCGATTTCGCGGCATAATTTTTCGAATTCGAAATATTTAGCATTGTCAAAAAACATCTGGGTAACGATATAATCGGCACCGGCATCCACTTTTGCTTTCAGGTACTGCAGGTCAGTGGCCAGGTTGGGCGATTCCATGTGTTTTTCAGGATACCCGCCTACGCCAATGCAGAAATTGGTGGGCACCGGGTTGAGCATATCTTCTTCCAGGAAAATACCCTGGTTCAGTTTTACCACCTGTTTCACCAGATCGATGGCATACATATGACCATCAGGTTGAGGTTTAAATTGTTTTTCGCCCCGCATATTATCGCCTCTGAGCAGCAATATATTGTCGATACCCAGGAACTGCAGGTCGATCAGTGCATTCTCGGTTTCTTCCTGGCTGAATCCGCCGCAAATAAGGTGCGGAACCACATCGATGCCATATTTAAATTTTATGGCTGCAGTAATGCCAACCGTGCCGGGTCGTTTGCGTACCGTGCGGCGCTCCAGCAGCCCGTCTTCGCGCTCTTTGAAAATAACTTCTTCGCGGTGGTAGGTTACATCAATAAAAGATGGG
>DGQJ01000102.1:0-7795 GCA_002389705.1 Bacteroidales bacterium UBA4417 | reverse complement strand
GTCTTCCGACTCCCTACTTCGGTCTTCCAGCCCTCTTCGCGCTCAGTAATTCAAATTCGATGCCAGCAGTTTTTCAACTTCTTTAACGGTAAGGTTTTTGCGGGCTGCATAATCCTCAACTTGTTCACGGCTGATGCGGCTTATGGCAAAGTATTGCGAATCGGGGTTTGCAAAATAGTAACCACTCACCGAAGCTGCAGGGTACATCGAATAGTTTTCGGTAAGGGCAATGCCGGCTTTATTGGCATCGAGCAGGCTGAAAATGGTTTCTTTTTCACTGTGCTCGGGGCAGGCGGGGTATCCGGGTGCCGGGCGAATGCCTACATATCCTTCGTGGATTATTTCATCGATGGTCAGGTCTTCGTCCTTGGCATAGCCCCAGTATTCCTTGCGTACCCGGTGATGCAGCAGCTCGGCAAAAGCCTCGGCAAGCCTGTCGGCCAGTATTTTAACCATGATGGCGTTATAATCGTCGTTTTGTTCCTCGTAATGTTTTACCCATTTTTCGATACCCAGACCGGCAGTAACGGCAAATAAACCGATGTAGTCGCTGATGCCGGTTTCGGCAGGTGCAATAAAATCAGCCAGTGAAAGATTGGGGATGCCGGGTTCCTTTTCCTCTTCGTTGCGCAGGAAATGCAGCATGGTGCTTTCGTTATTTCCTGTGGCAAGTTCAATACTGTCGCCAGCTGACTTAGCAGGGAAAAAGCCGATTACCCCGTTGGCCTGTACCATATTGTTGGCTATCATTTGTTTGAGCACAGCCTGTGCATCATCAAAAAGAATCCGCGCTTCTTTTCCTTTCAACGGGTCTTCGAAAATGGCAGGGTATTTCCCGTTTATTTTCCACGCATGGAAAAAGAATGTCCAGTCGATATACCGGCTGATTTCTTCCAGTGGGTAGTTTTCAAAATGTTTTACACCCAAAAACGAAGGTTTTACAGGTGCATAGGCTTTCCAGTCGGGCTTTAACCTGTTTTTACGGGCCTGGTCAAGTGTAATATAGGTTACGCCTGCCCTGGTGCTTTCGTGTTTGTGTCGCAGTTGGGCGTATTTCTGGCTGGTGGCATCAACAAATGACTGCTTGCCATCAGTCGAAAGCAGTGCTGCTACAACCCCGGTAGCCCTTGATGCATCGCGCACATGAACAACGGGCTGGCTGTATTCGGGGGCGATTTTTACAGCCGTATGCATTTCGCTGGTAGTTGCCCCGCCGATAAGCAGGGGTATGCTGAATCCGCGGCGCTCCATTTCCGAAGCCACAAATCCCATTTCTTCGAGCGAAGGTGTAATAAGTCCTGATAAGCCTATCAGATTAACATTTTCTTTGATGGCTTCGTCGAGTATTTTTTCGGCATGCACCATTACCCCGAGGTCAATTACCTCGTAGTTGTTGCATCCAAGTACAACGCCAACAATGTTTTTACCTATGTCGTGCACATCGCCTTTTACCGTGGCCATCAGTATTTTACCTGCTTTGTTGTTTTCGCCCTGTATTTTTTCGGCTTCGATGTATGGCAGCAGGGTTGCAACCGCTTTTTTCATCACGCGGGCACTTTTCACAACCTGGGGCAGGAACATTTTGCCGGCCTGGAACAGATCGCCAACCACGTTCATGCCGGCCATCAGCGGGCCTTCAATAACTTCGAGCGCTTTTTCAAAATGCGGGCGTGCTTCCTCCACATCGGCGGCAACGTCGGCATCCAGTCCATGCACCAGGGCATAGGTCAAGCGTTCGTTTACCGGAAGGCTGCGCCAGGCTTTGGCCGCGGCCTCGGTTTTTTCGGTTGCCTTCATTTTCGAGGCATAATCAATCAGCCTTTCCGTAGCATCAGGGCGGCGGTTGAAAAGCACATCTTCGATCAGTTGAAGCAAATCGGCAGGAATATCATCATAAACAGGCAGGTTACCCGCGTTTACAATTCCCATATCCATACCGGCTTTAATGGCATGGAATAAAAAGGCTGAATGCATGGCTTCGCGAAGCGCATCGTTGCCACGAAATGAGAAAGAAAGATTGCTTATACCGCCGCTTACCTTCGCAAATGGCAGGTTTTCCTTGATCCATTTAATGGTTTCGATAAAATCGACGGCGTAGTTGTTGTGTTCTTCAATACCGGTGGCAATAGCCAGGATATTGGGGTCGAAGATGATATCTTCGGGAGGTACGCCAATTTCGTTCACCAGGATGTTGTAGGCTCGCTGGCATATTTCCTTGCGGCGGGGCAGGGTGCTGGCCTGGCCTTGTTCGTCGAAGGCCATAACCACCATGGCGGCGCCATAATTTCTTATTTTAAGTGCATGTTCCCTGAAAGCATCTTCGCCTTCTTTCATGCTGATGGAATTCACAATTGCTTTGCCCTGCAGGCATTTCAAACCGGCTTCAATTACCTCCCATTTCGATGAGTCGATCATAATGGGTACTCTGGCAATTTCGGGTTCCGACATGAGCATGTTCAGGAAACGGGTCATCTCGCGTTTGGCATCAAGCAGGGCATCGTCCATGTTTACATCCAGCACCTGGGCACCGGCTTCAACCTGTTCGCGGGCAACCGAAAGCGCTTCGTCGTATTTTTCTTCGCGTATAAGCCGTGCAAACTTTTTCGATCCCGACACATTGGTCCGTTCGCCAATGTTGATAAAATTACTGTTTTCGAAAACCATCAGCGGCTCCAGTCCACTGAGGCGAAGGTGCCTGTCGACAGCCGGGATATGACGTGGTTCCGATTTCTCTGCTATTTTGCACAGTTCCCTGATATGGTCGGGAGTGGTGCCACAGCATCCGCCGATGATATTTACCGAATGGTTGACAAGTATCGGATGCACATGCCTGGCCATCTGCAGCGGCGATTCGTCGTATTCGCCAAACTGGTTGGGTAAGCCGGCATTGGGATAAGCGCTCACATAAAAAGGCGCTTTGCGCGAAAGTTCTTCGATAAAAGGGTTCAGTTGTTCGGCGCCCAGCGAGCAGTTAAAGCCAACGCTCAGCAGGTTAATGTGCGAAACCGAGTTGAGGAATGCTTCGAGGGTCTGGCCCGAAAGGGTTCGGCCGCTTAAATCGGTTATGGTGCCCGAAACCATCACCGGCAGGCGTAAATTCCTTTCGGCAAGTACTTCGTTAATGGCGTAAAGGGCAGCCTTGGCATTGAGGGTATCGAAAATGGTTTCAACCAGCAACAGATCTACGCCGCCGTCAATTAGCCCACGGACCTGTTCCATGTAAGCATCCTTAAGCTGGTCGTAGTTTATGGCGCGGAAGCCGGGGTCGTTAACATCAGGCGACATGCTGGCGGTTTTGCTGGTCGGGCCAATGGCGCCGGCTACGAAACGTGGCTTTTGCGGGTTGAGGGCGGTAAATTTCGTGGCTTCGTCAACAGCAAGTTGTGCCGAGGCTACATTCATTTCGTAAACAACGGACTCGAGCTGGTAATCGGCCATCGAAACGGAGGTGGCATTAAAGGTGTTGGTTTCAATAATATCGGCACCGGCTTCGAGGTAAGCCCTGTGAATTTCGCGGATCACTGTAGGTTTGGTAAGGCTGAGCAGGTCGTTGCAACCTTTCAGGTCGATGTGATGGCTGGCAAAACGCTGGCCACGGTAGTCGGGTTCGGCCAGTTTATAGCGCTGTATCATGGTTCCCATGGCACCGTCGAGGACCAAAACCCGATTTTCCAAAACTGTATAAATATTATTCCTTTCGCTCATAATCTTTATATATTTTACGCTGCCGCATACTTAAACAAAGCAGCAGGGCAGAAGTTTTTAACCTAACACATTCAGTTTCTCCGGTTTAGGGAGCAGGAGTGTGCTTCAATTATAATCACCCGCAAAAGCGGGATCAGGTATTGGCACCTTACGCACCGGGTGGTGGTGGTTGCCAGGGTTTCGCTGAGCCTGTTCTCTCCGCCCTTCTGTATAACTCAAACCTCCTTGCTTGCACGAAAGGAATATTTGAAGGTGCAAAGATATAGGTTTTTTTTAAGATGTATGCAAGCTATATCTGGAATAGTGGCGGTGGTGTGGCGATTATTTATAAGTGGCCGGCATTTGCGATTGCAATAATGTACGGAAAAAATAGCTATACATAAGTTATCTGAAGTTTATAAATCGGCGGAATTAGATTATGCTATATGAACTTTTATATTTTTATCTACCCATAACATAGCGTTTAAAAGCGCATGCTCCAAATCCACAAGTTCAGCAAATTCGGGTTCCGATATTTAGGTTGCAATAACTACCCCGTGCTGATCAACAATAAGTGTTTTTTATGGTTAATATCTCCACAAAAAAGTTATACCTTTGCACCCCTAAAAATCAGATTATAATATGGAACCATTTGCTGTCGACACAAATTTGAAATACAAAGTACGTGACCTGGCGCTCGCCGACTGGGGACGCAAGGAAATTGAAATAGCCGAGAAAGAAATGCCCGGCCTGATGAGCATTCGTAAAAAATACGCTGCCCAGAAACCTTTAAAAGGCGCCCGCATTACCGGCTCTCTGCATATGACCATTCAAACAGCCGTACTTATCGAAACCCTGGCCGAACTGGGTGCCGAAGTACGCTGGGCCAGCTGTAATATTTTCTCCACCCAGGATCATGCCGCTGCTGCCATTGCCGCTGCCGGTATCCCTGTTTTTGCCTGGAAAGGCGAATCGCTCGAAGAATACTGGTGGTGCACCAACCAGGCACTTACTTTCGAAGGCGGCAAAGGTCCGCACCTGATTGTGGATGATGGTGGTGACGCTACCTTGCTGATCCACAAAGGATATGCTGCCGAAAAAGAGCCTAAATTACTCGAAGAAAAAGGATCGAACGCTGAAGAACAGGTAATTATGAACCTGCTGCGCGATACCTATGTTGAAAATCCAACTAAATGGCATGGTGTGGTTGCCGACTGGAAAGGAGTTTCGGAAGAAACCACCACCGGGGTTCACCGCCTGTACCAGATGATGGAAAAAGGCGAACTGCTGGTACCTGCCATTAACGTGAACGACTCGGTTACCAAGTCGAAATTCGATAACCTTTACGGCTGCCGCGAATCGCTGGCCGATGGTATTAAACGTGCCACCGACGTGATGCTTGCCGGTAAAGTGGTTGTTGTTTGCGGGTATGGCGATGTAGGCAAAGGAAGCGCTAAATCGATGCGCGCATACGGAGCCCGCGTTATTGTTACCGAAATTGACCCCATCTGCGCCCTGCAGGCTGCCATGGAAGGTTTTGAAATTAAAACCGTTGAAGACGCCCTCGACGAAGGAAATATTTATGTTACTACTACCGGTAACCGCGATGTAATTACGGTGGAGCACATGATGAAAATGAAGGACCAGGCTATTGTTTGCAATATCGGCCATTTCGACAACGAAATACAGGTTGATAAACTGAATAACCTGGCCGGGGTTCAGAAAATTGAAATCAAACCCCAGGTTGATAAATACGTTTTCCCCGACGGGCATTCCATATTTATGCTTGCCGAAGGCCGCCTGGTGAACCTGGGTTGTGCTACCGGTCATCCTTCGTTTGTAATGAGCAATTCATTCTCGAACCAGACACTGGCCCAGCTCGATTTGTGGAAAAATAATTACGAAGTTGGCGTTTATCGTCTGCCCAAGTACCTCGACGAAGAAGTGGCTCGTTTGCACCTTGAGCAACTGGGTGTTAAACTTACCCAACTTTCGCCCGAACAGGCTGCTTATATTTCGGTGCCGGTTGAAGGACCTTACAAAGCTGACCATTACAGGTATTAAGTCGAAAATTGAAGCAAAAAACACGAAAGGCTGTCATGCAAATGATGGCCTTTTTTATTGAGAATGAATATAATCTTGCAGGCCTGTGTACGGAGTAAAATCTGCTCCGGAAAGCAGATCGATACGGTTAGAAATCTAAAACACTAAACACAGAATGCTAAATGAAAAAGTGATGAGGGCAACCTTACTTTATCATTCTTAATTTAATGTTCAGTGTTTTGCGTTTATTGATTCAGGAAAGGAAAGTCCGTGAAGAGAATGAAAAACATTAAACGCAGAATGTTAAATGAAAATCCTTACCATTGTAATCCGTGGCTGCGGGCAAAAACAAACGGTTCTCTAATTATAAACAAGCAGCGTTTCGCCATCGTACGACCAACGGTATTGCATCAGTGCGAAAGGAGAGGGGCCGCCGGCAGGTGTACCGTCGAAAAGAATAAATTTGGATGAGCAAACAGGATCAATACAAGTGATTCCCGAAGATTCAACATTGACCCGGGCCCCTGTTTTTTCAGGATCGTAAGGACAGCAACGCTCATAAACTCTGAACTCGTCGGGCAGCAGCCTGTAAATCACAATGCCCCGGTAGCCGGCATTGTCAATATATTTGTAACCACCGGTTGGTATATAATCCATTGAATTGGGGTACAGTTGCAGGCTCACGTACACATAAGGGATCTGAGGCTGATTATCCTTGCCGCAACCCGCTACCACCATCAAAAAAAGAATTATTGCCGCCAGTTTCCGCATAAAGTAATTATTGTGATTTTTTTTCGTTGTAAAAGTAATACTTATGTCAGATATAACGTGATGGTCATGCTAAAATTGCACGTTGGCAGCCGGGTGTGGTAATGGGTATGAATTAAAATTGGCAGACAAATCACCGTCTGAAAGTATCAAGAAAATATGAGCAGTGAAATTATTAAAAACCGTTTGATATTTGCCAGCCTGGTCGCAATGCTGGCTGTTTTTGCTGTTGCAGGTACTTCGTGCCGGGTATTGAAACGCGACAAACAAGCCGTGGCTGAAAAAAAGCAGGAGGATGCGAACAAAAAAGCCGATGCTGAGTACGAAAAAGCGCGCAAGCAACATTATGCCAATCAAAACAAGGAAACAAAAAAAATGATGAAGCAAACCAAAAAGGATGCNNCAGGAACAAATTTATTCTTCAGCGATTTGTAAAAACTGTGAAAAATGTTATTAACTTTACACCCGTTTTAACGCAAGGTTGTACTAAATCTGGCAAAAGCATAGAAAACTAACTGCAGAAAATCTGCTCACTTACGATAAATTAATGGAAAGGACCCTTTTTCGCAAAGGGTCTTTTCTTCTTATTCAATAAACATAAAAACAAACTGCTACCGATATGGCACAGGTAACATACTACACCAAAGAAGGATTTGAAAAGCTGAAACTTGAACTGGAACATCTGGTTCATATTGAGCGCCCGCTTATTTCGCAGCAAATAGCCGAAGCCCGCGACAAAGGCGATCTTTCGGAAAATGCCGAATACGATGCGGCTAAAAATGCACAGGGAATGCTCGAAATGAAAATTTCGAAACTGCAGGATATGATCCGTAATGCCCGGCCTATTGACGAATCGAAAATGGATGCTTCAAAAGTGCAGATCCTTTCCACCGTTAAAATCAAGAACCTGAAAAATAATGCCGAAATGGTGTACACCCTGGTTCCCGAAAACGAAGCCGACCTGAAATCGGGTAAAATTTCGGTTTCATCACCCATCGCCAAAGGCCTGCTGGGTAAAGCCAAAGGCAATAAGGTTGATATTGCCATTCCCGCGGGTTCCATTACAGTCGAAATAGTTGAAATAACCGTTAAATAAAAAAGCCATGGCAGGAATATTTGCACGCATTGCTTCCGGCGAGATTCCATCCTACAAAATTGCTGAGGACGAAAGGTTTTTCGCGTTCCTTGATATCAACCCGCTGGCCAAAGGGCATACGCTGGTTATTCCCAAACAGGAAATAGATTACCTGTTCGATATGGACCCCGAAATGCATAAGGATATGTGGGCATTTGCCATGAA
>DGQJ01000189.1:3792-3933 GCA_002389705.1 Bacteroidales bacterium UBA4417 | reverse complement strand
GTGATTTAGTATTCAAACTTTTGTATGCCTGCAAAACGGGATTGTATCGGAAGTTAAAATCCAAAAACTTTCGAAAGTTTTACCATCAGGCTGAAGTCGTTATCGCTCCAGCTTGCCTGGTAAGGATCAGTAAATTTAACA
>DGQJ01000189.1:0-3733 GCA_002389705.1 Bacteroidales bacterium UBA4417 | reverse complement strand
TTATTGGCTGGGAACGCCATAATCCTGCTTTCGAGTTCGGCAGACTTTTTCTTATTTTTCATACCATTCATGCAAAGCGACTCCAGGAAATCGGGCAACCTTTCATCCACATCGTAAGGCTTGCCTACGCCCAGGTTTTCGGGCCAGGAGCGCGACTGGGCAATAAATTTGGTTGCCTTACTGTATTTTTTTGCCGCGTAGGCATCCATGGCTACCATCAGGTTCGATTCGCGCCAGAGGTTGTACCCGGCTGTGGCACCCTCATTGGGCAACACCTGCAGTTTTGCCAGCAGGTTTACACAGGCTTCGTGTTCGTTGTTTAAGGAAAGTTGCCTGGCCAGGTTAAGCCCGAGGTAATAATTCTGGGGTAATTTGGCAAATGCTGCGGCTGCAACTTGTTTCGATTTTGCGTACTCTTTCCTCGATTCGTAGAATTTCGAAAGGCTCAATGCAGCACGCCATGCCTGCGGTGCAAGCGCGGCAGCTTTTAAAAGGTCCTTTTCGGTTGCAACGGCATCGGCCGACTCATAGAGTTTAACCCTGGCCAAATAAAATGGATAAAAGTCGGGCTCATCGCCACATTGCGTAAAAAGATTTTTGGCCGCTTCCCTGTTTTCGTTGTTCCAATGGATTAAAGCCAGGTAATACTTAGGTTTCCAGCTATTTGAATTTTCCATCGCCCAGGTAAGCGGTTCAACACTTTCCTGAAGGTAAGGAAACACCAGGCCTAGATCGCCGGAATTTGCCTTTTTCAGAAGCTCTGCCGACAAGGCTGCATTTCCTGATTTGGCGGCAAGCCAGGCGCGCCAGTAATTAATTTCAGGCTGATCGGGACCAAGGGCCAGTAATTTCTCTACATCGCTGTTTAGTCCCAGGTTCAGGTACCAGGCAGCCAATTCGAGGTAAGCTTCGTGGGTTAGCTCGGTGCGGATCATGCCGGTAAAAGCAGTTGCATTTTCGCCCGAGGGATGTGCCAGGTATTTTTCGAACCGGATCAGGTGATCAAGCGGGTCGAGNNTGCATATTCCTTTGCCCGGGTGGGCTGGTTTTGCATCAGGAATAATTTTGCCATTTCAACATACGATGCCGCCCTGTATTCCAATGCTGCCGAGGCTATTGAAAATCCATCGATGGCATCCGTATATTTTCTCAGTTTGGCATTCACTACGCCATAAATAAAATTGGCTGCCGCATCGTAGGTGTCGATGGAGAGCGCCCTGCTTGCATAAGTAAGCGCCTTCGGGTACTCAGCACTCCGCGTATGCAAGTTAGCCATAGCAGTGAGTGCCGGGAGATAATTCGGGTCGGCGGCAAGGCAATTCCGGTAGCACTTACCGGCATCGGCCCAGGCTCTTTGTTTTTCCCATTCGCGGCCCTGCAGGTATTGACCGTACAGCGATTTCCAGTCGAAGTCAGAAGGCATTTCAACGGGTCTCGAAAGCCGAAGGTCGGTACGGTCGGCATTGTAAAGCACCGTGTAATCGCCCAGCATCACTTTGAGCTTGGTGGCATCGCCGTTAAAAGGAATTGAATCCGAAAACAGCTGCATAGGTGTAAGTGACAACTGTTTTTCCCACAGCAACTTTTGGTTTTGATAGATTTTAAGTTTGTCGTGCGTTTCGGCCAGCGGGCTGAACCACACAAAGACTTTGTTATTTTTAGCTTCAAGATTTACGGAACCTTCGGGAGTTCCATATTTCAGGCCTTTGGTGCCTTTCACCGGGAACCAGTATTCAGTCCAGGTGTCGGTGCCGCCGGGTATAAACGACCGGTGTTTGAACGGGGTAAGCGTGCTGTTCGGGGCTTCCTGGTTGAAAAGCCGGCCCGACTGAACTTCTGTATATTGACCGTCGGTATCCGTTAACAGGTCTTCCCAGATCATGCCCTGGCGCGAAAGCCCCCATATCCAGAGTTTTTTACCCGGTTTCTCATCGTAGGCAGCATAATGCCCGGTACCGAATTCATCATCGTGCCAGTAACCTCCATAAAACCCGGTATATTCACCAAAAACATGGTACGATTTATAACTTTCGAAATTATTGTTTTCGTAAAAGGCGAGGTTACGCCCTTCCTTGTCGATAGGCCAGGGATGGTGTGATCCATCGTGCCCCAGGTAATACTGGCCGGGGTAGGCATACTCAAGATTTCCGGCTACTTTAATGCCGGCATTGGTCCAGTGATAATATGATTGTTCGAGTGATGACGGATTATACCAGAAGGAGCGGGTGGTAAAATACGCTTTATCCTTTGGCAGGTTAATTTCCACGCGCCACCGGGTGCCCGAAGGCAGGTCGGTGCTGCCCACAAAACAACTTACGCTGCCGTCAGGGTTTTCGCGGGTCATAAAATCAACCGGCGACGAACATGAAGGTGCATGCCCGATGAGCCCGAAATTAAATTCGATGCCCCCCGAAGTCCAGGCGCCGCGCATGGCTACATCGCGAAATTTTACTGCATGGTTGAAATAGTAAAACTCCTTGCCGGTGCTTTTCTCAACAGCACCCCATACTTTGCCCCCTACCTGCGGCGAAATATAGACTTTGATGTACTGGTTTTCAAGTTCAATCATATTCCAGTCCATTTTACGGCCTTCGCTGGTGTAGCCATCGAAGCGGAAATACGGATAAATACGGCCTGGTGTTGCCACCGGATCGGGATCGGAATACGGATAGGAATTGAGCGAATGTGTTTTTTCCTGCACCACTGCCTTTTGTGCCAAAACACTTACAGCCGCAGCTACCAAAAACATTGTTAAAAAAAGCACCTTGTTCATAAGAGCATGTTTTAATGTGTGTTGCGATTAAAAAGTTAAAACCATTGCAGCGAAATACCTGTTGGATTAGTAGTTGAGTTTTATACCCGCATCAGCGTTTGTTGATAACCTGGTTGTTTTGACGTGAAGTATTCCTTTTTTATTTCCCGGCTCAAAATACCACCCGTCGGCAGCAGTTTTAAAACTGTCGGCATTTTTATATTTCTTAAGCTTTTTCCCCTGCACATTCACCTGTTTGGGTATGGCACTGCTGTGGATCCGGAGCAGGTAACTACGGTCGGTCAATTTGCCTTTAAAATCGCCTTTGGCAGCGGCAACAATTACTTCAGTCACCTGGTTTCCGCTTGCATCGCACAAAGCGGTAAGCATGGTTTTGGTAAATTTCCCGTCCCTGTATTCGCGGTTCGAGCCTTCATCTTCAAACATTTCGAATGTTGCAGCAGGACCAGGATAAATATCGAGGGTTAATGTATCGGCAGGGCGCTCGTTGTCATAATTCATCTGTGGGTACATAGGAATAATTGAACCAGCTTTGACAAAGAGCGGTAATTTTTCGAGTGGTGCGCTGTAGCCATTCAGCGTATTTTTGCCTTCATAAACAGTGCCATCCCAGTAATCGAACCATTTGCCTTCGGGCAGGTAAATGTTATCGCGGATGTTTGTATCGCTGTAAACCGGCGCAACCAGGAAGTTTTTACCCAGCAGAAATTCGTATTGTGTATCGGTTCCCTGAGTCACCGGGTCAGTGGGATATTCCAGCACCAGGGCCCGAACCGCGGGGGTTCCGGTTTCCCAGGCTTCGTTGCAAAGTGTGTACATATAAGGCGTTAGCCGAAGCTTCAGTTTCAGGTATGTACGATTGATGGAGGTAAATGGTTCACCATACACATAAGGCTGTTTATCCTTTGGCGCCCAACCCGACATCGACATAAATACAGGTGTAAAGCATTTCCATTGCAG
>DGQJ01000344.1:3870-5824 GCA_002389705.1 Bacteroidales bacterium UBA4417 | reverse complement strand
AGAAATTCATCAGCCACGGCAATGGCTTCCTGCAAATAACCGCCTGAGTTGCCACGCAGATCTAAAATTATTTTTTTAACACCTTTGGCCTTCAGATCTTCCAGGGCTGCGTGCAGTTCGTCGCCGGTAGTTGCACTGAATTTGCTCAGTTTAATATAGCCAACTTCAGCATTTACAGCATACGAAATATCTATACTCCAGGTTGGGATCACTCCCCGTGTGATGGTAAAGTCGTTGAGTTTTTTAAGTCCGCGCCTAAAAATACTCACCGTTACCTTTGTGTCCTTGGGGCCCTTGAGCAGTTTCATTACTTTTTCATTATTTATTTTAACCCCTGCAATGTTTTTGCCATCGACTTTTACGATACGGTCGCCGGCCCTGAGTCCTACTTTTTCGGAGGGCCCGCCGGGAATAGTGTTTATAACCATAACAGTATCGCGCTCAATCCTGAACTGAACGCCTATACCTTCGAAATTACCCATCAGCGGATCGTTGGCTTCGGCAAATTCAGAAGCCGGAATGTACACAGAGTGTGGATCAAGGCTGAGCAACATGCCGTTAATGGCTTCATCATTCAGTTTTTTCTCATCCACGCTATCTACATAATTGTTATCAATAAACCGTATAAGCTCGTTCAAGGTGCTTTTGCCCTGCATGCCCCGTACCGGAAGATGATTCTGCACAAAAGAACTTTGCACCAGGTAGTACCCGGTCAGAATTCCGATAACCAACACCAGCGCAAAGGCAACCGGCAGGTAAAAATAAGGGCGGCGGTTATTTTCCATTTTTGATTTTTAAAACTTTAAACTAAAATTATTTCCTTGCAAAAGGTATGATATATCGATGTAAGTTATTCTAAATCAAACATCCGACATTCGACATCCGACATTCGACATCCGACATCCGACATTCGACATCCGACATCAAACATCCCTATTTACTGTACTTTGCAGCAGCTTCTTTTATAGTGAAAGCTGACCACATGAGGAACATGCGTTCCACTTTTTCGCGGTTATAGCCTTTGTCCTGTTCCAGGTAGCCACTATCCTGTATGTGTAGCACATTGCCTTTGGCATCGAGCATTACAAAAACCGGGAACCCGAACCGCTGGGGATAACCCAGGGTAGAGAGTAGTTCGTGGTTATTATTTTCCTTACTATAGTTCACTTTTACAACCACATAATTGGCGTGTACCAGGCTGTCGAGTTTTGCATCTTCGGCAACCATATTATGAAATTTCACACACCAGGGGCACCAGTTACCGCCAATCTGCAGGAAAACATGCTTGCCTTCGGCGGCGGCTTTGGCAACGGCAGCTTTTACTTCAGCCCGGGCATCAGCCTCAGGATTATATATCTTAACAGCCTGCTGGGCTGATAAACTCAGGCTGATCAGCCCGATGAGCAACGTTAGAGAAATGTTCAGTTTCATTAGTTAATGATTTGTTTGGGTTTGTGACAAAGATAGTAATGATGATGGTTTGGTAGGTTGAAATTCCTATTTACCAACAGGTTGACGGGTTAAGCTATGGTAACCAGGAGTTAATGCAGCCTGCAAATGTATTTACATGTACAGTATTAATTTGCGATTGCAATATTAGCAGATTTAACAAAAAGAAATGAAAATACGGCAACTTATGGCATGTTAAAAATTCACAAATGCAAAGCGATAAACCCCGGGCAGTTGATAATAAGTAATTGCTTTTTCTAATTTTGTCATTTACAAATTGCCGCTTTTACTTTCCGAAATTCATGAATTTAGTAATCGATACCGGGAATACACGAACCAAACTTGCCCTGTTCCAGGGCAGGGAGATGGTTTCGTTTACCAGTTTCCGGGGTATGGAAGCAAAGCCGCTGATGCAGTTTTGTGAAGCCAATCCCATGGTTGAGCATGCCATTGTTTCGACGGTAAAAGAATATGCTTCCGAAATCGATACCTACCTGCAACAGCG
>DGQJ01000344.1:3372-3698 GCA_002389705.1 Bacteroidales bacterium UBA4417 | reverse complement strand
CTTCGGGTATTCATTCGGGAGTATTGAACGGAGCCCTGGCCGAAATGGAAGGGATAATACAGCGATACCAGCAGCTGTATCCTTCACTCAAAATAATTCTGACAGGCGGAGATCATAATTATTTTGATAAAAGATTAAAAATTAAGACCTTTGCAGCCCCCAACCTGGTACTGGAGGGCTTAAACCTAATACTCGAATTTAACATTGGAACACATTAAAGGTATTCGTAATCTCATACTGTCTGTAGCCTTATTATCAGTAGCTTACATTGC
This sequence comes from Bacteroidales bacterium UBA4417, assembly GCA_002389705.1. Lineage (GTDB taxonomy): Bacteria > Bacteroidota > Bacteroidia > Bacteroidales > UBA4417 > UBA4417. The sequence goes on along the minus strand of DGQJ01000344.1, from coordinate 3,426 downwards.
TTCAGCACAGGTAAAAATATCCTCCCCGTATTCAAGTTTTGGGATTGGTAGCAT
>DGQJ01000344.1:0-3363 GCA_002389705.1 Bacteroidales bacterium UBA4417 | reverse complement strand
TTTGTGTTCGATGCTGCCTTTAACCTGCGTTCGTCAACCATCAAAACCCTCGACGAATCGCAGAAAAACAGTTTTGGTAGTTTGGCAAACCTCTATTTTGGTTTCCCTATCACCAAAAAAGTGAAATTCAGCTCAGGCATTATGCCATACTCCAACGTGGGGTATGAGGTTAACGGTGACCAGGTGATTGATAACGTTGGAAGAATGGTTAGTGTATACTCCGGAAGCGGCGGATTAAATAAGGCATATTTAGGTGCAGCCATGTCGCCTTTCAAAAACATTTCGGTGGGGGTTAATATGTCGTACCTGTTCGGTAATATTGTGAAAGGGCATGCCAACACTTTTCCCGACTCGATATATTATTACAATACCATGGTGCGCAGTACTGCCCGGTTAAGTAAAGCAAACTTCGATTTTGGACTTATTTACCGTAAAGACCTTACCGAAGGAAGATTTTTCCAGGTGGGGCTAACATATAATCCATCGCAGAAAATTGACGGTAAGTCCGAACTAATAGCCTATTCGTACAAGTACAATGCTTCGCAGGGAATGGAAGAAGTTAAAGATACCGTAAGCTACGAAACAGGATTCAACGGCGTGGTAAAATTACCCACCGCTGTTGGCGCCGGATTTATGGTGGGCAGTACCAACCGCTGGCTGGCTGTTGCCGATGTAAAATGGCAGAAATGGAGCGAGTTTACATACCTTGGAAATGACCCCGGCTTAAAGGATAACCTGCAGGTTTCTATTGGCGGACAACTTCGCCCGGCAATAGTGGATATGGGTAAGTATTACGAACGTATAAACTATCGCGCCGGTTTCAGGTTCGAGCAGGGTTACCTCGAATTGCAAAATACCAGGGTCCAGGATTTTGGAATCAGTTTAGGCGTTGGTTTACCCATGAAGAAATCGCGTTCGACCATGAACATTGCCGTTGAAATCGGAACCCAGGGCACTACCGACAACGGGCTGATAAAGGAAAATTACATCCGGTTTACCATTGGCGCTGCCCTTCAGGAACGCTGGTTCCAGAAACGAAAGTTTAACTAACAACAGGTCCATTTGCCCGTTTCATGCTGCATTGGGTAAACTAGCATTTCCTTCAACCGTTTAAAATGTATTGCCGGACTCTAAACCTGATATATTTCAAATGAAGCGTTCAGCAAATGAAAACGAATTTAAAAATATCATGAGCAGAAGTGCTGCAATAATAAAATTCAGGGTTTTATCGGGCATAGCTGTTTTGCTTGTATCAGCCATACTGGTATCGTGCGAAAACGATATGATGGCGGTTATCAAACTTTCGTCCAAAGACTCAATACCTGATATTGCTATAAAAGATGTTCATGTACGGCAGACAGAGAACGGGAAGCTCACCATGGAACTTACCGCCCCGAAAATGATCAGCTACCAGACCCGCGAGTCGTATACCGAATTCCCGAATGGACTCCGCATTGTATTTTACGATTCAATTATGCAGCCTAAAAGTGAGCTTACAGCCAATTACGGCATTAGCTGGGATAGCAGAAATACCATGTCGGCCCGGGGTAACGTAGTGGTTAAAAATTTCCAGAAATTCGAACAGCTCAACACCGAAAGCCTTTTTTACGACCGCAATTCCAAAAAGGTTTCGACCGAAGAATTTGTAAAAATAACTACCCTCGACCGAACCATTTTAGGCAAAGGCATGGAATCGGACGAATTGTTCGATAATTGGGTGATTAAGAATGTTACAGGCACAATTTATGTGAATGAGCAGCAATAATGGCCAAAGTATTTTATCTTTGATATGATGATTGCCGGCCTCAAGCCTGCGCCCCGGCCCCAATACCATGAATAACTACCTTATAATAGCTTTAACTTTAGCTTCCTCCGCGTTTTTCTCGGGCATGGAAATTGCCTTTGTGAGCTCCAACAAGCTCAGGATAGAACTGGAGAAAGGGAAAGGTATTTTATCGGCACGCATTATTTCGGGTTTTGTTCACCACCCGTCGCGCTTTATCGGGGCCATGCTGGTAGGCAATAATATTTCGCTGGTTATCTATGGTATTGCAGCAGCAGCCATACTTGAACCAATGCTTGAGAAAATGCTGCCTGTGCAACTGGTATCCGAAGGTGTGATCCTGGTCATGCAAACCTTGTTATCAACCCTGCTGATCCTGGTTACAGCCGAGTTCCTGCCAAAGATCTTATTCAGGCTCAACCCCAATGGGTTGCTCAGCATTTTTGCTATCCCGGTTTACCTGGTTTACATGGTACTATATCCTTTTATGTATTTTTTCCTCGGGCTGTCGGAAGTCATCCTGCGCTATGTTTTTGGTATGAATACCGGGAATGTAAGGTACCAGTTTACGGCGGTGGATTTCGATGAATATATACGCGATTTTTACAATCCTGCTGCCGCACAGGTCGACGAAGCTTCGGAAATGCAGATGATTCAGAATGTTCGGGAGTTTCACAGCACCAAGGTACGCGAGTGCATGGTGCCCCGCAACGAAATTATTGCGGTCGACGACGACATTCCCGTGGATGAACTCCAAAAGCTGTTTACCGAAACGCAGCATTCCAAAATACTCGTTTACAGGCAAAGCATCGATAACCTCACAGGGTATGTTCATTTGTTCGACCTGTTCGGAAAGCCTGCAAATATTGTGTCAATCATCCGCCCGGTAATTATTGTTCCCGAAACCATTCCGGCCAGCGATGTGCTGAATATGATGATCGGGCAGCGCAAAAGTGTTTCGGTGGTGGTCGACGAATTTGGTGGTACTGCCGGTATGGTTACGGTTGAAGACCTGATTGAAGAAATATTCGGCGAAATTGACGATGAATTTGATGTTGACGAATTGCTGGTAAAAAAAGTGAGTGATGACGAATACATCCTTGCCGGGAGGCTGGAAATAGATTTCCTCAACCAGGAATATATGCTTAACCTGCCGCAAAGCGATGAATATGAAACCCTTGCCGGGCTCATCCTCAACCACCACCAAAGCATACCCGAAATTAAGGAACAGATCAGTTTCGACAGGTTTACCTTTACTATTCTGGAAGCTACCGGCAGCCGCATTGATAAGGTGCTTTTGAAAATTGAAAGTTAGGCAGCAGTTGATTAACAACCGGTGCATACTGTTCGTTTGTTGGGATCAATACATCAAAGCCCTAACATCCCGCATCCCACATTCGATTTACGATTTACGAATTACGAATTACGATTGGGCTTTCCCGCAATCCACAATCCGCAATCGCGCAATCCGAAATCCCACATTCGATTGAAGAATTACGATTTACGAATAACGATTGGGCTATCTCACGATCCGCAATCCGCAATCCGCAATCGAAAATCCCCAATCCGCCATCCCACAT
>DGQJ01000058.1:4213-4407 GCA_002389705.1 Bacteroidales bacterium UBA4417 | reverse complement strand
GTTTCAGGTGAAGCGGGAATTTCAGTTCGTTGCCGCAGCAGGAGGTGCTCACTTCGAATACCTTATGCTTGAATTCGTAATAGGCTTTCAGCACATCATCAACAAAGTCGAAGTAGTACTGAATGAGGATGGGGCTGTTTTTTAAAATTTCATCTCTTAATTTTTTGAATTGTTCGAATACATTTTCGAACGGA
>DGQJ01000058.1:0-4204 GCA_002389705.1 Bacteroidales bacterium UBA4417 | reverse complement strand
ATACCTTTTCAGTTCCACGTGATGCAGGTCGGGTGTAACGGTTGGTTTGCCAATGGGAACAGCCACTTCCTGCTGCTGTTTCAGTTTGTTGAGTACGGTCTTTTCGACCAGCAGGGCGCTGACTTCAAAATCCATGCGGCTGCCTTTATCGTTGCAGTCGTTGGTGTCGCAGTTTTTCAGGTTTTCCTCTTCTGTTTCCAGGAAAAGAACAACAGCATATTTTTTCAGATCAACTTTAACATTGTCGGCAAAGGCAACAGCTTTTTGTTTTTCACCTGCTTTCAGATCCTGGAGCCTGGCGGAACTTATCAACTCAAAAATCCCGTCTTTAAAGGCATCCCTGTAAAATGGTTTTTCGTTGGGCGCAGCCTCGTCGAATTGCTGTACGAAGAGCAAATCAGCAGGGAAGTCCCGGGTGGTATATGGCATAAAGTGCGTGAACACCGTATCGCAGTATGTGATGAGGTATCCCTGCGAGGTAAGCCCGCATCCTTTCGAAATCCGGATGGAATCTTTCTCCTGAAATGAAACTTCAAGCCCGCATACTATTCCACTGCCTATCAGCTTGATGCGTGTTAACCGATCGTGCTGTTCCAGGTAATTGAACATATCGTTAAGGTGCCTGTTGGTAAGCACCTGGTCGGCTTCAAATACGGGGTACGATTTTGCTGTATTCATTTCACTTTAACTTTTAAAGGTTCCTAAAACTGTTTTCCCGAGCATCACGGTATTGCTGCCTTCTTTGCTTTCGGCGCAATCGTGCAAACTGGCCTGCGGGTATTCGCTGTGCAGCGATGCCAGTATGCCAAGCATCTGGTTATTTGCATCCTTAAATGCATAGGTATTAGCTGGCGTGGGTTCTGCCGAATATGCCGCCAGGGTTTCAATCCATTTTTTGTAGGCCAGCTCAAACTGCCGCATCAGGTCGTTATTCAGCCAGCAGATTTTTAGCATGATATGAGCAGGCGCTTCTTCCCTGATTTTTTCTTCGAAATACTGCCTGTAAGCCATATTGTCGAAATGCCCGGCATCGTAAGGTAACACCACCGAAGCACGGAATGAATATGGGTCTGTTTCGCACTGGCAGTCGCAGTTGTGAAGACATACTTCAAAAAGATTGAAGGTCGAATTTCTGGGTCTGAGCAAAATGTGTTCGAGCAGGTGCAATCCAACAGGATTGTTGCATTCGCGGGCAAATTCTGCAGCCAGTTCAGCAGCTGCTGCCATAGCCGATGGTTTATCGTCGAAAACGTTGTCGCTCTCCAGCAGCACCTCGCTGGCCGGGCCAATTACCTGCAGGGTTGAAGTAGCCGTGTCGAAGAGATAACTTTCGGTTTCCGATGCTTCTTTCACTGCCTGCAGCTGGGCAGCCAGGGCGTCGGTTTTTGAAAGGTATTCCGTCGATTTCAATTTGATCCCTTTGGCTGAAGTAAATGAAAAACTATGAAAGCATTTCAATACATCTTCCCCGTTTTCGCTCACCAGCTTTTCGGTACATATTATTTTCTCGTTGCGGATGCAATACAGAAACCTGCGCGAAAAATCGCTGATACCTGCCAGGAAACTGGTCCGTTTTTCGAGCCCCGACACATTCTGTGTATCCCACAGCCCAGTGCTATCCACCGTGAAGTCGCTTTTCAATGGCAGGTAGTTAAAGGCTTTTCCGCGCTCGCTGCTGATGACCGGGTAGTTTTTCAAAAAAAATCTTTTGGCATCCGCCAGGTCGTTGAAACTGATTTTTTCTTCTGTTTTTTCCTCGAAATTGATACGGTACATCAGCAGTGCATAATCGTTAAACGATTCGGCAAACCGGGCCAGCAGGTGGTCCAGGAAACGGGACCGGCGGTCCTCGTAAGTGGCTTTATCCTCGTACAGCATCTGCCAGCCATTTTTAAGGTCAGCGGTTGCATCCTGGTTGCTCAGCACTGTTTCCAGGCTCCCGAATAAACCGGAGGTATTGTAAACCGGATCCAGGTCCTGTATGTTTTTCAGAAACTGGGCAAAATAGGTTTGTTTTATATTTTCGATGGAGAACAACTGGTGCGCGTTGCTTAGCTGCGAAAGGAAATCGGCCAGCAGTTGTTCGTAAAACATGAGGTATGCTTTAAATTGCCGCTGCTGCGCAACCCGCGCTGGGGTAGCTCCCGGAGGCAGCCCGAATGGACCAACGCCATAAGTGGGCGGGAAATCGTATTGAACCGGCCAGTAGCTTAGGGTGTCGCGCTGGCTGCCGGAAGGCACAGGCAAATCCTGGGTTAAGCCATTCAGCTTGGCCCGCGAGCGGCTGGCATGTAAAATCAGCACTGTATCGCGGACTTCGGCATATTGAGCCAGGAATGGGAACTGGTTTTTGAACAGTACAATTTTCGATTTATCAGTGCTTAAAACCGGTTTATGCAAAGGTGAAATTTCGATGCACCATTTCTGGGACGTGCAGCAAGCCATGGGCTGGCCGGCAGCATCGTATTTCGTCATCTGGAAATTGCGTATAGCCTGCACGCCTTCAATATCCATCAGCAGGTTGATGATATCGGAAGCATGAATCACGGTGGTGAGGTTGGTTTGCTCCAGTTGCGCGGTATCAATAAAGCCATGTTGCAGAATGGGCCCGCTGAATATTTCGTCGGCCGGGATTTTCTTTTCCAGCAACTCGCTGAGAGAATAGAAATTTACCACGGGATTCAGGTAGTTTTCGATGGCATAGAAAATTTCGGCCTGCACTTTTTCGATATCCGAACCCGGAGACACATCCACATCAAAACAAAAAGCAATTTCTTCATCATCGATGGTGGTAACTTCCATGAAATCTTCGCAGAGGTTTCGATGTTCGTGTAAGGTTTTAATGGCTGACTGAACGATAACTCTCGATTTCCAGATTTTCTTCAGGTAAGTCGCGAAGACTGCTGCCAGTTTATCTTTTTGAACGGCTGAGCCTGTGCCGAACATCTGTTTCACTTCGGCAAGGGTTACTTCTCCTGTTGATGGTTTTTGAGGAACTGATACTATAAACACCATAACACTGCCATCAGTCAGCCTGAGGGTAAATTCAAATTGTTTTTCTTTCGCAGCAATGTTTAATGTATCTATCTGGGCGGGAATCTGTGCCCTGGCTGCGAATTCGAAATCGGCATTTTTCCAGGCCGGCAGGTTAAACTGGAATACAAAATCGCCCTCGTTGAAAACTGTTGATGCCGGGTTGCCGGTCACGATCAGCCCGTTGTTCAGGTCGCCAAACCGGTCATCGGTTTCCAGGTCGAGTAAAACGCGGTAAAGCCCCGACAGGTAAAGTGGCTGTAAGTTTGGAATATAGGTGAGCGTATCGTTTTCGCAGTCGGCATATATTTCTGCCTCATTTACGGCATGTTTGTTTTTGTGGGCATCCAGCGTACTGTCTTCTGCAATAAGCCATGCATTATGAATTCCTTCAATATCAACCAGCAATTTGCGATAGTCGTTGATGGTGAGCGGGTTAATGGTAAGAATTTCTTTTGCGGTAAAAAGCGTCTGGCCTGCAACCAGCTTGCTATCCCCGTTTCGCATAAAGTCCTTCATATCAAATCCGCAACGGTATCCAAGTTCGGTAATGGCATAGCAAAGCGCTTCGAGTGTGGTAATGCCGGGGTCGTGGGCGTTATAATCGGTCCACAAAGCCGATGCAAGATTTTCGATATGCTTTAAACCTTCGCGTCGCAGGAATTCGTAATCCTGGCTGGGCGCCGGTTTAAATGTTTTGGGGATGGATGTGAGCTCTTCCATTAGCAGGTGCAGGTTGCAGGTGAATTGATAATATGTTTCAAACCGCTGGTTTCGTTGTAATACGAAACCAGGATGGATCGGGATGTTGTGGCCACGGCTTCTTCTACGTTCCGGTTTTCGAACACTATGGTATCGCCGTCGCGCAACAGGTGATGCATTTCGAAACAGGTCAGGAAATCGACGTAGGGGCGCTCTTCAATAAAATTGAGCAACACGCTTTTGCTGATTTTCGAACCGAAGGGAATATCGGCTCCAGCCGCAAATGCCCAGGGACAAAGGAATTTTTCTATTTCCTCGTTCAGGAGCTGTTTGTAAAATCCTTCATCAAGGTTATCGTGAAACTTTACCTTGAAATCCAGTTGCACTTCTTCGAACTGTGGATTTTTTACATGAACCTTCACAAACGGGCTGGTGATTTTTTCGAGGTATTTCCCGATGTTGGTAAGCA
>DGQJ01000277.1 GCA_002389705.1 Bacteroidales bacterium UBA4417 | reverse complement strand
TTCTTCGATGGCTTCCATGATGATGCGGTGAGCAGTACCATGTCCGCAACCCGGGCAATAACTCAGTGCTTTATCCGTGAGAAGCTCTGTGCGTTTATATACCTGGTTTTCAGGTTGCAGTATTTCGGGGTTTGTTTTAAATTCTGCCATGATCCTATCCTCCAATAATTTGTTTCTTCAATGCATCTACTATTTCAGAAGGCGAATGTACAATGCCTCCGTAGCGACCGAAATGTTCAACTTTAACGCGTCCTTCAACAGCTAAACGTACATCTTCAATCATTTGGCCTGCGCTCATTTCAACACACAGTATTCCTTTTACACGTGTAGTCATTTCTTTTACCACTTTACTTGGGAAAGGGAACAAAGTAATGGGCCTCATTAAGCCAACTTTAATTCCTTCGGCACGTGCAAGTTCAATTGCTTTCTGGCAGATACGCGCGCTGGTTCCGTATGCAATAAAAGCATAATCGGCGTCCTCGCAGTTAATCTTTTCGTAGCGCACTTCATTTTCCTCAATCAAGCGGTATTTTGCCTGGAGTGCATGGTTATGCTGCTCCATCTTGATACTTTCAAGGTCGAGTGAAGTAATAATATTGTGCGCCCTGTCGGGTGTTTTTCCGATAGTTGCCCAGGGTGTGTTTTGCCTGATTTCTTCTTCCGTGAAGCGTGGCCGTTGTTCTTCCAGTTCCACTTTTTCCATCATCTGGCCAATTGCACCATCCGAAAGAACCAGCACAGGGTTGCGATATTTAAAAGCCAGGTCGAAGCCAAGCCGGGCAAAATCGGCCATTTCCTGAACCGAAGCCGGAGCCAGTACTATCAGCCTGTAGTCGCCATGTCCGCCGCCTTTGGTGCTCTGGAAATAGTCCGACTGTGAGGGCTGTATGGTGCCCAGGCCGGGTCCGCCACGAACTACGTTGAGCAGCAGGCAGGGAAGTTCGGCACCGGCGATATACGATATGCCTTCCTGTTTTAAACTCATTCCGGGGCTTGATGAAGATGTGAGAACCCGTTTTCCGCAACTTGCACCTCCATAAACCATATTTATTGCAGCAACTTCGCTTTCGGCCTGCAACGTAATCATACCTGTGCGCTCATGTGTTTTCTGGGCCATCAGGTATTCCATTACTTCCGACTGCGGGGTGATGGGATATCCGAAATATCCATCAGCTCCGGCACGGATAGCAGCTTCGGCAAAAGCCTCATTTCCTTTCATTAACCGTAATTCTTTCATGCTTTGGTTAGTTTTTGTGCTTTAGTCATTAAATTTTTTACGATAAACTGTAATTGCGCCGTCAGGGCATACCACTGCGCAATTGGTGCAACCTGTGCACGCATCGTTGGTTGGCATTGCATAGTGATATCCTTTCCTGTTTACATGCTTAGCCATTGCTATCACTTCTTCCGGACAAGCAGGGATGCAGACTTCACATCCTTTGCATCTTTCGATATCAACTACAATTTCGCCTTTATTTTTTGCCATAGTTTTTAAGAGTTTCACTGAATTCTGGGTGCGAAGTTAGATATTTATTGCAAATCACATTGTTTTTTATATGATTTCGTATTCAAAAGTTTCAATTTAAAATGAGTTTAAATTATTTCGATGTAGTTTTAAAAAACACTTTTCAATTCGAGATAAATTTAAGAAAGTACTGGTGATGTGCCGTTTTTATTTTGTTGCAAATCTGCAGTTGGTAATACATTCAGAAATCTGTTCCCTTGCTATAACCAATTGCATCTAAAAGGTTATCGATCCGGTAAAAAACAAAAGCATGGATCAGGAACAAAAAGCCACAGCACTGCATTTTAAACCAGCGGATGGTGTTCGTTAAATTTCTGCAGGCGGTATTCAAGTTCGGGGAACTGCGAACGATTTACAAGCGACACGCAGGCCCGCAGCCCTTCGGTATGTTCGCTACCGGTAATCGAAAGTGATATTGCACTGATGCCATAGTACAGTAATTCTTCAATCAACGCAGGTCCATCGAACCCGGGATACATGATGGTAAAGTAGAAACCATCGGCAATAGGCTGGTCAATATCTTTGTCGTACACAATCCTGAACCCATTATCAACAAAGAGTTTTTTCATGATTTTTGCCTTTTCGCCATATTCTTTCACCTGTTCCACAAAGTTGAATTTACCTTCGTTGGCAGCTTTCAATATGGCAGCCAGGGCATACTGGGCCGAGTGCGCAGTACCTGAACTGAGTGAATACACAGTTCCGAAAATCATGGCACGGCCAAATTCGTTGCTCGAGTAATACCTCAGCAAATCATCGCTGCGCATTTTAAAAAGCTGGTTGCTGATCACCATCATGCCAATGCGCTGCCCGGCGTAGCTGAATGCCTTCGAACTGCTGATCAGCAACAGGTAATTATCGGTATATTTTGCAACGGTAGGCTGAAATGGCGGTACACCGGGTTTGCTGTAATCCTTGCGGAAATCCATACCGAAATACGCCAGGTCTTCAATAATAATCACCCCGTATTTATTGGCCAGTTCTCCGATGATTTGCAACTCCAGGTCAGTGAAACAAATCCACGAAGGGTTATTCGGGTTCGAATACAATACGGAATGTATATTCCCCTTGCTGAAATACGATTCGAGTTTTGCACGAAGCTTCTCGCCACGGTATTCGTACACATCAAAACTTTCGTATTTAAGTCCCATTACCTTGTGCTGCTGTTTGTGCACCGGGAATCCGGGATCGATAAACAGGGTGGTGTCTTTTGCCTGGTTCAGGCGCGAAAGTGTCATAAAAGCGGCAAAGCTGCCCTGCATGGAGCCCACGGTTGGGATACAACCAGCAGGGTCAACATCAATATCAAGAAAATTTTTAGCAAATAACGATACTTCTTTTTTGAGCGATGGTATTCCATCGATATCAGGGTAAATTGCAGCTACACCACTTTGTAATGCTTCAATTTCGGCATCCGTACCAACCTGGGCCGGTGGCAACCCGGGTATACCCATTTCCATACGGATAAATTTTTTCCCGGAAGCTGCTTCAATGTTATCGACAAGACGTTTAATTTCCCTGATGGTGGCGTTGCCAGCCTTCGGAACATTTAGCTCCCGGATCTTGTCGTTCACGATTTCAAGGTCAATCGGTGTTTCAGTGGTAACTGCTTTCATATGATGATGAATTGGTTGAAGTTCTGACTTGTTGTTTCGGAGTAGGGCGCAAAGATTAGAAATAGGTTTGTGATAATAAAATGAAATTGAATTTATTTTTAATTAATCTTTTGCTGCAAGATGTAAAAGTATGTATAACAGTGTTTTAACATGCATGTTTTAAACTTTTCTTCAGGATTTACTTTGCAATTGCTGCGCGCTAAACTTAGCTGAGAACAAGGAAAATCCTGCTTCAACAAAGTAGAATGCCGATGGGGTGAAATGATGTTCAATATCAGCGATAAATATTTACTTTTGCTTAAAATCTAATATATTATTGAATGGAACCCATTATCAGTATTCGAAACCTTTATAAATCATACGGTTCAAAGCAAGTGCTGCAGGACATATCAGTTGATATTCAGCCGGGCCAGGTAATTGGCTATATTGGCCCTAACGGGGCCGGAAAAAGTACTACAGTGAAAATCCTTTGTGGACTGATTTCCGATTTCAGCGGACAGGTCACTATTAAGGGATATGATATCAAGCAACATCCGCTGGCTGTTAAAAGCATCATAGGTTATGTGCCCGAAATGGCTGAATTATATGATGTGCTTACCCCACGTGAGTTTCTGTCGTTGGTAGGTGCCTTGTATAATCTGCCTGCCGAAGTGGTAAGCGAACGCGGAAATGGCATGTTGGAAGCCTTCGGGCTCGCCGGCAATATCGATCAGCGAATGGATTCGTTCAGTAAAGGGATGAAGCAAAAAGTGCTGATAACTTCCGGACTNNAAAGAACTGATCAGCAAGCTGGCTGCCAGCGGTAAAACTATTTTTTACAGCAGCCATATGATGGATATAGTTGAAAAAGTAAGTGACCGCATTATCCTGATTAACGAAGGTAAAGTAGTGGCCGATGGCACTTTCAGCGAACTGAAAATCAAACAGGGCGACAGCAGCCTCGAACAGATTTTTGCCCATCTTACAGCCACCGAATCCATGTCGGAAGCAAGCGATAAACTTATGGATATAATGGCCAATAGCGATGGTAAGGGTTGATGGGTGAGGGGCGATAGGCGATGGGCGAGGGGAGAAGGGGGAGACAGATCAGCTTTTCCTACATCCTAAATCCAACATCCAACATCCGACGTCCAGCATCCGACATCCAACATCCGACTTCGGTCTCCGGTCTTCCGACATACAACAAAACAAATTACAACTAATCCATGAACTTTTTTGATAAAATTTTTCTGAAACTATTCCTGTATACAAGTCCGTTGTTGCAGCGATTGGAGATTGATATTGATCAGCTCAAAGCTATACTTGTTGCCAAACTAACCATGGATAATCGCCGTCCGGCAGCATTCCAGCAAGTGAAGCAATCGAAGGAGAAGAAAGAAATTAATTCGGCTACGCTGAAAACGATGTTTGTGTCGCTGATCATGGGCTTGTTTTTCCTGATGGGTTTTGCCATTGGCGATGATATGACCACCAAGCTTACCATTTTCTTTTCGATGTTTATTTTTATGCTTGCAGCCACATTAATCACCGATTTTACCTCGGTACTCATTGATACGCGCGACAACCTGATTATACTTCCAAAACCTGTTAGCGATGCAACTTTTGTTGCCTCGAGGCTGATGCATATTGCAATCCATATCAATAAACTTTTNNATAATCCCGTTCATATTAATGACATTTTTTGCAACACTGCTCAGTATTTTCCTGGTGAATGCTGTTTATCTTTTGATTTTGAAACTCGTAAAACCATCTAAATTTCAAACAGTTATTAGCTATTTCCAGATCATCTTTGCGGTTTTTATTTATGGTGGCTACCAGCTGGTACCGCGTATGATGGAGCGGGCCGGGATAGAACATTTAAAGATGTCGGAAATTCATCACATAGGTTTTCTCCCGCCATACTGGTTTGCCGATGCATGCAACAGTCTTTCTACTTTTACTTTTAACCAGGGCAATATTATCAACCTGTTTATGGCTTTAGGGCTACCAATTATAAGCATTTATGTAGTGGTGAAATATTTTGCCCCGGCATTCAACCGTAATTTGTCGATGATAAGTAGCACCACAGAGGAAACAAAAGTGAAGCCTGCATCAGCAACAAACGCTGTGCATTTTAAAATGAACTGGCTCGAAAAATTGGCCACCAAAATTACTTCGGACAGAACGGAATATATGGGTTTTCTTTTTACCTGGAAAATGATGGGCCGAAGCAGAGATTTTAAAATGAAAGTATACCCGGCATTTGGTTATATGGTTGTACTTTTTGTACTTATGTTCTTCCAGTCCGACAAACTTTCACTCAACGACTTTAGTAATATGACCCCGCGGGGGAAAACAATTTTTATCTCAATCGTATATTTCAGCAGTTTTATCCTGATTTCGGCAATAGGACAATTGCGTTATTCGGAGAAATATAAGGCTGCATGGCTGTTTATGATCACCCCGGTCGATTTACCCGGCAGGTTGATCAGCGGCGCTTTAAAATCGGTAATTGTCTGCTTTTATTTTCCTGTAATAGTGGTAATTACATTGCTGGGATTGTTTCTGATTGGCCCTGCTATTATTCCTAACCTGATGTTGGGCTGCTTCAATGTGATAGCTGTGAGTACATTAATGACCTATCTGAACTTAAGGCAACTTCCGTTTACGGTTTCGATGCAGGATGCTCCCAAAGGGCAAACTATGATCCGGAACTTGTTTGCAACACTGCTTCCGTTGATAGCCGGCGTCTGCCACTGGTTTATTTTCGATTACCTGTGGGCCATTGGTTTACTTGCCATACTTGCCATTATTGCAAGCTGGATGATTATGGATTCCATCAAAAACCTGGGTTGGGATAAGATAGTAAATTTTGATGTGAAGGGATAGAAGTGAAGATGCTTTGGCTGTGCATTCGTACTTCGCAGTTCCAGCAAACAGCGGCTGCAAGTCTGCGGATTTAAGATTAAGCTAATCGCAGTTTAACGATCTTTTGATTCTGAATTCGCCTGCAATACTTATTATTAATCGATTAGCCTTTGGCAATTTCTTTTTCAGCACCCGCTTTCTGGCTCCCGATGGCAAGTATCAGTCCCAGGGCAATCCCAAGCAAAGCAGCAAATAATACCCTGAATTCGGCTGGCAGCAGGAATGTAATGGTATGTGCCGGTATCCAGAAAAACGGTATGGTCTTTTTAAAGATAAAGTTCCACATTACATCCCAGTTCATATTTTTAAAGATGGCTGCGAACGGGATAGGGGAGAGTAAACCTTTAACCGTGCCCCCGGTATTCGAAATGTGGGTATCGGTTATTTTGTGAAAAGTCATCATAACCGGGGCGAAAGTGAGGTTCATGGTGGTCGAAATGGTAAAAGCATCCAGCAATTTGACGGCCGAAAAATCGCCTTTCATGGCTTCGGGCGCGTTGGTTAACCCCAGGTATGCCAGCAATACAGGCCCGCCGGTCGAAAAAATCTGGAAAGCCACGTTAATGGCCAACCCGAGAAATCCCCATACGATCATGCGGGGTACAACTCCAAAACCCGGCTGGTTGTAATAGCCGGTGCGGATGCGCAATGCAATGATTTCGCCCAGGGTAGCCAGTATGGCAAACTTGAAAAAGCTCATGATCATTCCATGATCCTTATTAAACTGCATATACCA
>DGQJ01000169.1:4039-5370 GCA_002389705.1 Bacteroidales bacterium UBA4417 | reverse complement strand
GCATTTTATGTTTGCGAAGCTTTTGGTTTCGAAGCCGGAATTGATAAAAAATGGGAGGAAGCCCCTGAATTTTATGTGCTTTACACGGGTATCCTTATCCTGGCGGCAGGCATTATCCTTATACCCAACGCGCCGCTTATCGAAATCAGCATCTGGTCGCAGGTAATAAACGGCCTGTTGTTGCCGGTGGTGCTTGTTTGCATGATATTGCTCATAAACAATAAAAAGATCATGGGTAAGCATGTTAATAAAATGAGCACAAATATTGTCGGCTGGTCGGCCATAGTCATACTGGTAGCGCTTTCGCTCCTGTTGCTGGTTATCCCTTTGTTTTCCTGAGTTTTATTTTCTGGGAGATTGTTATCGCTGCCGGCTTTTATGCCCGGCGGCCTTACCAATATGCTTAAAAATCAATAAATTATATATAGAAAAATACTAACGAAAAATGAAATCTGTTGTAGATCAAACAAATCCGGCTTACGGTTTGTTTATGTAAGCAAAGCAGATCTGATCGTAAAAATGACGGTTAATAACAGCGAGGNNCAAAACAAATTAAATTTAAATTTCCTCGCAAGAGAACAAAAACATACAAAAATGAAAACTACAAAATTTATCACCACAATCTCTACACTGACTTTTATATTCTTCATGTCGGTTACTTCAATTGCAAATTCATTTACTACCGGCGATGGCGGAAAAACATCAGCTTCGCGTATTTCGGTACTTAAAGATATGATTTCTGATGCAGCTGCATCAGCAACGGCAGAAACTGAATTTTCGAATCTTCGTTTCGATGTAAACCATTTCATCAATGACGATACCGAAGCTGAAATGATGAGTGAACTTCAAAACCAGGTGCGTTTTGATGTAAGCAGTTATTCGGATAATATTCCTTCGGATAATGATTTACCTGCAACTGACGATTTCGGATACCTGCGTTTTGATGCCGGTACGTACAATAGTTCCGATATGAATGAAATGCCTGTAAGTGAATATGATCACCTCAGGTTTGATGTCAATAGTTTCGCTGCTCAAAATCAGGTTTCAACGGATGAAATGCCTGAAGTAAGATAAGATTAATTGTAAATGGTTAATTGTTTAGTGGAAGGAAAAGTCCTGCGAAAGCAGGACTTTTTTGATTTATAACCTTTCTTTATGACCAATGCTTTTTGTTGAAATTATTTTGCATCAATAATGAACGGGGCGCTCTTTTTGGTATCGAGGATAATAAGCTTGGCATTAGGCGATGTTGCAATGGCTTTAATCATTTCGTATTGCAACTGCTTGTCGCTCAGCCCGGTACTCAGGATGCGCTGGTAGTCAGCTATTCC
>DGQJ01000169.1:641-3965 GCA_002389705.1 Bacteroidales bacterium UBA4417 | reverse complement strand
AAAATCCTCGACTGGAACTCATCTCTTTTGGTCGAATACAAGGCTACTGCATCGTAATACACCGCGTTATCCCTGATTTTGGTGCGGCATATCGGGCGCACAATGGTATTGCGGTAGTCGGTGCCTATTTCTTTCAGGATGCGGGGCGCTTCGTTAGGCACCAGGCGGTATAATACCGTGAGATCGACTATTACTTCCAGCCCGTCGGCCGAAAGTACGCGTATCGCATCGTCGCCGGCTTTATCACCTTCATCGTGAACGCCCGACATGGTGTAATTCTGCGTGCGGATGTCGAATGTAACCACCTCCACCAATGGGTTAATTACATTGAGCCCGCTTTCGAGGATATTGTTGCTTACCTTGCCAAAAAGTTTCTGAACACCCACATACCCGGGTTCAATTTGCTTTACGGCCGATAACCCGGCCCCGATCAGTACCAGGATAAACCCGGCAATGCGAATCATGCCTGTATAGGGCTTAAAAGGTGAATCGGCCCGGGCAGCAACAAAACCTACAACAATAATTATAATTCCAAGTACACTTAAAAACATATTTTCAGGATTAGGGATTAATAATCGGGTTTGCTTTCAAAGCGTAAATATACCAAAAATGGCGCAGTTGCGAATATACCCTTGCAAGCTTTACGTAGAACACCGGTTAAATACGTAATCAAAGGATGATAACAGCTCAGAAGCATTACCGGAGAACCCGAAATTATAGCGCTTAATGCCCGGCTCACCCAAACCTTTTTGGCAGCTGAACCATATGCAGCCCGAACTGTTTGCATGGGAGTACTTTTCTTTACCGGGCTTACATTTATCCCGGAAGTATTTACCCGGAAATTGTAATTTTGACTCAAAATCACACTTATGCTAATCGTTAAACGAAATCATACCAATCCCTATTTTAACCTTGCCGCCGAAGAGTATTTCCTGAAAGAAACCGAAGAAGATATCTTTATGCTCTGGCGTAATGAGCCTTCCATTATTGTTGGCAAACATCAGAATACCCTGTCGGAAATTAACCTCGATTACGTGAAGGAAAATAACATTCGGGTGGTACGCAGGCTCACCGGCGGAGGTGCCGTGTTTCACGATCTGGGGAACCTCAACTTCACATTTATACAATCCAACAAGGACCACACCTTGAACGATTTTCGCAAATACACCGAACCTATCCTGGAAGTGCTGCAGCAGCTTGGCATTGATGCCCGTTTCGAAGGTCGTAACGACCTTACTATTGACGGGCGAAAGTTTTCGGGCAATGCCGAAATGGTATGGAAAAACAGGGTGTTACACCATGGCACTTTACTTTTTTCGGCCCTCATGACCGACCTGGGCCAGGCCCTGAAAGTGGATCCGGCCAAGTTCAGCGACAAAGCAGTAAAGTCGGTACGCAGCCGGGTTACCAACATCAGCGAACACCTCAAACAACCCATGGATGTAATGCAGTTTGCCGAACTGATACAACGTCATATTACAGAAATGTATCCCGATGCGCGCTTTTATGAGCTTACCGATGCCGACCGTAGCTCGATTGAGAGTCTGGCCGAAGCCAGGTACAGCACCTGGGACTGGAATTTCGGAAATTCACCCGAGTATAATTTCCGCAAGGTGATACGCACCGAGCACAGCGGAACCCTCGAGTTTTGCCTCAATGTACGCAACGGAATTATAGTACAAACCCGCATCTACGGCGATTATTTCTCGCATGCCGACCCCAGGGAAATTGAAGATATACTCGCCGATATCCCGCACCAGGAAGAATCCATCCGCCAGGCCTTATCAGCATTCGACATCAGCCGGTATTTCGCTAAAATAACCGTCGACGAATTTGTGCAGGGATTGTTTTGAGCATGATGCCCACCGGGTTTAGCCATTCGATCAGAAACAGCATCATTTGCTGTTGCTTCGATACCTGTTTTAGTTTGTTTTAAGGCTTTGAAATTAAGGGCCTGCCAACCAGTTTTATGATTTTTATATTTATGGCCACTAATTTCCCCTGCAACCTGCCGGGAAATAAGCTGGAGTTGAATTGTTTTTTTAATTTTATTCATCATTTTGCAACCCTTACCAAATAATTCTGTCATTACCATAAAAACACGGGGCCGGCCGATTGAACCAGGAGAATTATCACATACATGTTAAACTGGTTGAGGACTGTAAATCCGGCAACCGGAAAGCGCAGTACGAGTTGTATAACACGTATGCAAAGGCTATGTATAATATTTGCTACCGGATGATGAACAATGCCGACGAAGCCCGCGATATGTTGCAGGAAAGTTTCGTGGAAGCCTTTCACCGCCTCGACAGCTTTCGTTTCGAATCGACCATTGGAGCCTGGATCAAAAAGATTGTAATCAATAAATGCATCAATGCACTTGAAAAACGCAGGATTGTGTGGGCCGATGAGCCGGTTGAGGAAGTGCAGCTTACCGATGATGCCGGCGATGGGATTGACGAAGAAGAACTCCGGCTGAGTGTTGAAAGGGTTAAGAAAGCCATGAACCATTTGCCCGAAGGCGCCAGGGTAATTTTTTCACTTTACCTGCTCGAAGGCTACGATCATACAGAGATTTCGGAAATCCTTCAAATTTCTGAGTCTACTTCTAAAACGCAGTTTATGCGGGCCAGGCAAATGGTAAAGGAAATATTGCTGAATATGCCAGCTGTTTAAAAAAACGAAAATGAAAAAGGACAATTTAGAACAGTTTGTTAAAGATCATGCGAGGGATTTCGATACCCTTGAAGTTCCGCGTATGGCCTGGGATGATATTGAAAAACATCTGCCTGAAGGCCGCAAACCGGTACTGAAAAGATTATGGCCTTATGCATGGAAAGTTGCTGCCGCCATCCTCATTTTTGCCTCATCGTGGATGCTGAAAGATTATACCGATCAAAGGAAACAGGCCAGTCAAACATTTACCGCCTCCGAAATGGAGTCAAACCCGAAGCTGGGCGAACTTTCGGATGCCGAGGCTTTTTATACCACCAAAATCAGCAGCAAACAGGCCGAACTGGCTGCCTATGCCAGCCAGCATCCCGAAATTATCGAGGACCTGAAAAAAGAATTCAGCGAGATGGACAAAAACAAAGCTGAACTGGAAAAGGACCTGGCCCAAAGCAATGCCGACGAAAAAGTGATTGAAGCCATCATCCTGTCGTACCGGGTTAAACTCGAAATTCTCGACCAGATGTTGGCCGAGCTCCGTAAATCAAAGGAAACCACACAAAAACCCGCCGAAATAAAATTATAATTATTTCCGCCGGGCAATAAAAGCATATTGCTATGAAATTTACAAAAATGAACAAGTATATAGTTTTC
>DGQJ01000169.1:0-578 GCA_002389705.1 Bacteroidales bacterium UBA4417 | reverse complement strand
GATTGCGAAATGATTGCCACAGCCAACATGGTCAGCGCCCGTACCGTGTTTTACGACAACAGCACAACTTTCTGGAAAGACGTGGTTTCGTATGCCGGGCAGGTAATTAATACCAACAGCAACCTTCAAATCAACTACACGGTTTTTATGCCGGTTACTGTCCCGGTTAAAATCGAAAATAAATTTGGGAATATTTACATGGACAGTCACCGGGCTAATGTGGATATTACGCTTTCGAACGGCGATCTGCAGGCACGCGATTTCAGCGGTAAACTGAAACTGAAACTCGATTTTGGCTCGGCAAGCCTGCAGGATGCCGATGATGCCGATCTGAATATCAACTATTCTGACCTGACCCTCCAGAAAGTAAACACCTTAAACCTGAACAGCCGTTCATCAACCTTCGAAATCGAGGATGCCACGGTAATCAGTATAGTGTCGTCGCGCGATAAGTTAAACGTAAGGTCGTGTAACACGTTAAACGGGGATGCCTCCTTTTCGAGGATCCGGATCAATACCCTCGAAACCGGCTGCTCTGTTACTGCCAAATACGGCGAGCTAAAGCTCAACAGTATTTC
>DGQJ01000269.1:2758-9533 GCA_002389705.1 Bacteroidales bacterium UBA4417 | reverse complement strand
GATTGTCGAAGATTGAGTTTTACAAGTCATAAAGAGATGGATGAGTTGTCATTCAGTTGTTATTGATGGTTAGCTTAAAGTCATTCGAGAATAAACAGGTGAAGGCCGAATGACTGACATTTTTCTGTTTCCCGGTTATCGAATTCCATTTTCAATTTCCTGGTATTTCGCAGGCACTACCCTTCATGTTAATAAAAATCTTCCGGCGGCATAGGCATATGCTATAAATTTGCAATTCTTTATAACAGAACATTTACTTTGAGCCAAAACATACTCGACCAATTAAACGAAACGCAGCGCAAAGCAGTTGCATGCACCGAAGGACCTGTTATGGTAATTGCCGGCGCCGGTTCGGGGAAAACCCGTGTATTAACCTACCGGGTTGCATACCTGATACAAAAAGGAGTTGATCCTTTCAATATCCTCTGTCTCACTTTTACCAACAAGGCTGCCCGTGAAATGAAGGACAGAATTGTTAAGATTGTAGGAACAGAGGCAAAAAATGTCTGGATGGGTACTTTTCACTCCGTGTTTGCCCGGATATTGAGAAGTGACGGGCACCTGCTGGGCTACCCTGCCAATTTCACCATTTACGACAGCGACGACAGCAAAAGCCTGATACGCAATATTGTGAAAGAACTGCAGCTGGATGTAAAGGAGTATGCCGCCAACAATGTGCTTTCGCGGATTTCGGCTGCCAAATCGAACCTGATTAATGCCGAAGATTACAACAACAACGCGGAGATCATGGAACAGGACCGGCAGGCCAAGAAGCCATTTATCGGCCAGATTTATACCCGCTACCAGAACAGGCTTTTCAAATCGGGAGCCATGGATTTCGACGACCTGCTTTTCAATACCAATGTGTTGCTGCGCGATCATGACGAAATACTTTACAAATACCAGGATAAATTCAGGTACATACTGGTTGATGAGTACCAGGACACCAACTTCTCACAATATATCATCGTTAAAAAACTGGCATCGCGTTTCCTCAATATTTGCGTGGTAGGNNAAACTCTTTAAACTGGAACAGAATTACCGCTCCACAAATTGTATTGTGCAGGCAGCAAACAGTATTATTGCCAATAACAAGGACCAGATTCAAAAAGAGGTATGGACCGACAACGAAGCCGGCCAACCCATTAAAATCATTAAGGCAACCAGCGATACCGAAGAAGGTGTGATGGTAGCAAACAGCATCTTCGAAATAAAAATGAACGAACAGTTACGAAACGATGCTTTCGCAATTCTGTATCGTACCAACGCGCAGTCGCGCTCGCTTGAAGAAGCGCTGCGTCGGCTGAATATCCCTTACCGCATTTATGGAGGTCTATCCTTCTACAGCCGGAAAGAAATCAAGGACCTGCTGGCATATTTCCGCCTGGCTGTAAACCCGCTCGATGAGGAAGCCTTGCGAAGAGTTATCAATTACCCGCATCGCGGCATAGGCGAAACAACTCTACAGAAAATTACGCTGCTGGCTGGTCAAGCCAACCTGCCAATCTGGGAAATTATTGTTCATCATTCCCATTACCAGCTAGGGCTGACGGGCAAAACCGCTACTGCCATCAATAATTTTATTACCATGATTCTGTCGTTTGGCGCCCAGCTTAATACACGCAGCGCTTTCGACCTGGCTGAGTATATCACCAAAGCATCGGGTGTGATTAAAGATATTGACGAAGACAAAACCATTGAAGGCCAGGCCCGGATGGAAAATATTGAAGCCCTGCTGAATGCCGTTCAGGAATTTGTTGAACGCGAACCCGTTGCCGGCGAAGAAACCGGCGAAGTACGCCACCTCGACCAGTTTATGCAGGAGGTTTCGTTGCTCACCGACCAGGATACCGATGATAAAACGGATACGGACCGCGTTTCACTCATGACCATTCACCAGGCCAAAGGGCTTGAGTTTCCCTATGTGTTTATTGCCGGACTTGAGGAGAATCTCTTCCCATCGTTTATGTCGATTAACTCACGTGCCGACCTGGAGGAAGAACGCCGCCTGTTTTACGTTGCCGTTACACGTGCCGAAAAAAAGGCAACCATTTCGTATGCCGAGAGCCGCTACAAATGGGGACAGCTTACCTTGTCGGAACCCAGCCGGTTTATTGATGAAATTGATGAGCGATACGTGGAGCGCCCTGCCCGTGCCAAATGGAACAGGTTGACTGAGGAAGTGAAACCCAAATCGCCAAAGCCCTCCTATCCCCCGAAACAAGTGCAGCAGTCGGCAAACCCGGCACCCAAACCAACACCTCCACCTGCCGGCAATTTTAAAAAAGTAGGCAGCTATCAGAAAGATGCTCCCGCCGAATCAGCGGCCACAGCCGGAAATGATGATTACGATAAGATTGCTCCCGGGATGATGGTTGAACACGCTACCTTTGGCAAAGGCAAGGTATTGAGCGTAGAAGGATCAGGTCCGAATAAAAAGGCTTCAGTGCTTTTCGAAAGTGTAGGGCAGAAACAGTTGCTGCTGAGGTTTGCAAAACTCAGGTTCTGATAAAGCCTGTTNNCCCTGAAAATGTTAATGTTACGTTAATAAAAAGTTAAAACTCAAATTAATATTTTTGTAATTTATCAAGTCATTAATTGATTTCTGCAAAATATTATGAGTACTTTTCTTTTTATGCATTATTTATCATACTGAAAATATTGAACTTAAGCGATGGAGTAGTTTATAACTGTTACAAGCGAGTCAAATTCAACCTCATTCCATTCCAAATACAGATTTTTTGGTCAGGTGGACCGCACAAACAAAAAAAACAATCCGTTGTTTAATATCACGAAGTTGATTGTGGTCTGTTTCAAGATGAGATCACATGCTTAAAAAGATGATTATTACGTTCATGCAATTAATGTGGTTGATTAGCCCGAAATCTGAACCTTACAATTCGACGATCAAAACCTGCAGTAATACATAACAAACACTCCTCCCCGATTTTCTTTAGGGTACCTTGTACAATTCCGTTGTAAGATTACCCTTTCAGGCTATACTTCTTTATCCCGGTTAACGCTCAACAACCTTGAATTATTAAGGATTTAGCAGTTGTTTATCCGGGAACATGGTGATGCTTTGAATCAGCATGAGTTGA
Source organism: Bacteroidales bacterium UBA4417 (assembly GCA_002389705.1). Taxonomy (GTDB): domain Bacteria; phylum Bacteroidota; class Bacteroidia; order Bacteroidales; family UBA4417; genus UBA4417. Next base: position 6,432 of record DGQJ01000269.1, on the reverse strand, counting down.
TATTTTAAACTTTAAGCTGATCAGGATCACTGGTATTTTTTAACACATAGATTCGGTTATCGGTATAGCTGGCTGGTTCTTATTAAGATATCTTTTTTAATACGTGCTAAAAATATCAGTATTCACCTTCACCTGATTCCCCTCATGGTCATTTACTGATCGTCCTGATTTCGTTACGCATGATGGCCTGATTTTTTTACGTCTGCTTCCCACCTCATACGTATGCTAACTTTATCAAAGCAAAGCTGGAAAAAACTTCTGACCCAACTAGAAGACCTGATCAGTACCAGGCTCCGGGAGCTTGGCGAGAGCACAACAGAACACAACAAAGCCATCCCCTTGAAAGCAATATCCAATTTTAAAACTGATTTCATCAGCCAGGGCATAGGTATAAAACTTACGGCTGCCGAGGAATTTATATGCTTTGTTGCCATGCTTCCCTACCTGGTCCCCGGTTACTTCGATAAAGTCATTTCGGGTTTATACCCCGAAGGAGTGGACCTGCCCGAACTTGGAGGTGTAAAAGGAATGCATCACAGGGGATTTATCCCCACAGGCGAAACAATATTATTCCTGCTTGCCGGCACCGACGTGCAAGAAAGATTGCGGGTGATGCGCTATTTTAAAACGGACCAACCTCTGGCAGCGAACCATATTCTCCAGCTCGAAAACCTCAACGAAGGTGAACCCTTGCTCAGCGGCAAGATAATTTTAAATTCCGAAATAGTAGAAAAACTATTGTCCGACGGGACCACCCATCCACCGATCAGTGCTGAATTCCCGGCCAAACCCATCACAACACAGCTGCAATGGAACAACCTGGTGATTAATAAAACCACCATGGCCGAAGTAGAAACCATACAAAACTGGCTTGCTTTCAACCAAAATATGGTAAAGGCATGGAGCCTTCAGCATGTGTTTAAAGCCGGCTATAAAGCATTATTCTATGGACCGCCGGGTACGGGCAAAACATTTACCGCCACGCTGCTGGGCAAGCAATTTAACAAAGAAGTATACCGAATTGACCTTTCGCAGGTGGTTTCGAAATATATAGGTGAAACTGAGAAAAACCTCGAAAAAGTGTTTCAGAAAGCCGAAAACAAAAACTGGATATTGTTTTTCGACGAAGCAGATGCGCTCTTTGGGAAACGAACCAGCATTTCGAGTGCCCACGACCGCTATGCTAACCAGGAAACGGCTTACTTGCTGCAACGCATCGAAGATTTCGACGGGTTGGTGATACTGGCATCGAACGACAAGAGTAATATTGATCCTGCATTTCTGCGCCGGTTCAATGCCATTGTTCATTTCCCGGTACCGGATCGTGAAGAGAGGCTCCACCTCTGGAAGATTTATCTCCCGCAAAAAAACGGTCTCACCAATGAAGAAGTGAATGAAATAGCAGCCAGGTACGAGGTTACAGGTTCCGCTGTGCTGAATGCAATACATCATTCAGCTATCAACGCTTTCGCCGCCAAACGGCTAATAACAAGCACCGACTTAATTGAATCGCTGAAGCGGGAACTGAGGAAAGAAGACCGGATGCTGGATTGAGACAGAGGGATGCGGAGAAGGGGAGACAGAGAGAGGGAGCGATGGGGAGAGGAGCGATGGGGAGAAGGGCGATGCAAGAAGGGCGATGAATTGGAAAATGAGAAGGACGCTACAATAAAAGAGTAATGAAAGCCTATGCCCCGGATTGAATAAAAGCCGGGAAAACGATTTCTAAAAAATCAGGGTAATATGATTACACAGGCGTTGACATATATCTCTTCAAAAATCAACACGGCATTTTTTACGCCCGCCGGAACTCCCAGGGTAATACTGGGCAATATAGCCACGTTGAACGATGCCGGTGTAAGCGAATCGAATGTGTTGCTTTCGCTGATTAATATAGAAGAAGAAGTACTGCTCCGGAACCCGGAAAATTTCTTTAAACGTGATCAGTCGGTGATTTATAAAAATCCGCCTGTTCATGTAAATGTTAGTATCATTTTCGGTGCCTACCTGCCTAACCAAAACCAGCTGGGCACCAATTACGAGGGCTCTATTGCTAAAATACAAAAGGTGATAGGTTTTTTTCAGCGGCAACGAATTTTTGAACGCGAAAATTTTCCCGACCTGCCGGCAGGCATTGAACAACTCACTTTCGAGCTTATTAACCTCAGCCTGGAGCAATTGCATCACCTGTGGTCGATGCTGGGCGGTAAATATATTCCTTCAGTTGCCTACAAAATGCGTATGGTAGTAATTGACGAAGCCCTCGAAAGCCTTGAGGCTCCATTGATTACACAGGTTGTTATTGACGACAAAATCAAATTCCAGCAATGATAGTAACCAACTACAGCAAGCTGTTCAGCATAGAATTTCTGCACGACGCGTACAGGGATAAAGCTGAGATATTGAGAGATATCAGCATTGAGCCTGATGAAACCACAGCTCAAAAGCTGAATGGTTACCGCCTGAATTTGAAAACGGAACAAAATAAACTGCTGTGTTTTGTGCAAACCATTGCCAACATTGATTCCACTGGCGGAAACCCGAAAGTGAATGTCGTAAACAAGCCGCTGGTTGGTTTCAACGAAAACGACTCGCTTACTTTCAGGATCATGGTGCAATCATCGCGCTTTTTCGATAGTTCGAACCTCCGCCTGTATAATGCTCGCCCAGGCATTTTACGTTTCGGGAACGACAGTGGCAATAAAAAAGATGCATTGCTTTCGCTATCGGCCAAAATACCAGCTTACAAAAACACCGAAACTTATAAACCCGGCATGCTGGTTACCAATTCGGGCAACCTGACCTTTGAAGCCATAAAAGAAAGCAGCCCTGCCAACCCGCAAAATACCACNNTCATTTAAAAAGAACCTCGCAAACCAGTTCAGCCTGCTCCGGAAAAGCGCAGTTGCGCCCGAGGACAATACCATCCTGGGCAAAGAATACATCATCAGGTTTAAAATCAAAGAATGACAAAGAATTCCAATCGCAAAACGAGTATAAACATTCATCTAAAACGTAAATATTATGTCACAAATCAATGAAACCGCAATCAGAACCCCCGGTGTTTACGTAACGGAGATTCCTACCTTACCCCCTTCGGTAGCCCAGGTATCAACAGCCGTACCTGCTTTTATCGGTTACACGCAAAAGGCATCCGATTACGATGGTACCGACTTGAATGAAAAACCAACCAAAATCTTCTCGCTGAAAGAGTACGAAGATTTTTTCGGGAAGGCTGACAATGAAACCAACATAGAAGTTAACCTGGTTAGAAAAACAGAAAACGGCAAGGTGGTGCTGAAATCGGCACAGGCAGGATTTAAAACCGGCACCAAACCATCGTTACACATTATGTATTATGCACTCAGGCTCTATTTCGAAAACGGCGGCGGCCCCTGCTACATTGTTTCAATAGCCAAAACCAGCGCCGAAGCTACCATCGACAATACAAAGCTGCAGAAAGGCTTAACAGCACTGGCCGCTTACGATGAGCCGACACTGATCGTATTTCCTGAAGGACAGGGCATCAGCAACGGCGCAAACTATTACTCGCTGGTTACACTGGCGCTAAAGCAATGTGCCGATTTGCAGGACCGTTTCACATTAATTGATATTTACAAACAGGAAAGCACCACTAATTCTACCATTGTTAACTTCAGGGGTGGCGGGGCACC
>DGQJ01000269.1:1936-2654 GCA_002389705.1 Bacteroidales bacterium UBA4417 | reverse complement strand
CCTTCATCAGCTATTGCCGGGGTATATGCCCGGGTCGACGGATCGCGGGGTGTATGGAAAGCACCGGCCAATGTTTCGATCAATTCAGTGTACGAAACTACCGATTTTATAACCGACGACGAGCAGGGTGAAATGAATATGGACCCCGCTTCGGGCAAATCGGTAAATGCTATCCGCGCTTTCAACGGCAAGGGCATACTGGTATGGGGCGCCCGTACCCTCGACGGGAACAGCAACGAATGGAGGTACATTTCGGTACGTCGCCTGTTTATCATGGTTGAGGAATCAGCCAAAAAGGCAACCTTCCCATTTGTATTTGAGCCCAACGATGCCAACACCTGGGTAAAGGTACGCGCCATGCTCGAAAACTACCTCACGCTACTTTGGAGGCAGGGAGCCCTGGCAGGTGCAAAACCTGAGCATGCATTCTTTGTAAAATGTGGCCTGGGTCAGACAATGACAGCCCAGGATATACTGGAAGGCAGGCTGATTGTCGAGATAGGTATGGCAGCCGTTCGCCCGGCCGAATTTATCATACTCCGCTTCATGCACAAGCTGCAGGAATCCTGATCGAATACTAAAACAAGTTGAAATCAATCATCTAAAAACGACATACAATGGCAAATTATCCAATTCCAAAATTTCATTTCCAGGTTGAATGGGGCGGCGCTAAAATCGGGTTTACCGAGGTTACCGGCCTCGAAGTTTCGACCGAAGT
>DGQJ01000269.1:0-1841 GCA_002389705.1 Bacteroidales bacterium UBA4417 | reverse complement strand
GCCTGGCCGGTAAAAGTACAGTCGACCGACCTGAAGGCTGACGGCAACGAGGTAGCCATCGAAACCATTGAAATAGCACACGAAGGATTAGTCATTCAAAACGAAGGATAATGTTCGGATACCCACCGGTTGGATTTCATTTCCTGGTAACGTTCCAGTTGTTTCCGCAAACGCCCAATGATTTCCGTTTCCAGGAGGTCAGCGGCCTGGATGTGGAAATGGAAATGGACACTTATACCGAAGGCGGGCAAAACCGCTTCACATGGAGGCTGCCCAAGCGGGCGCGATACAGCGACCTGGTGCTGAAGCGGGGCATGTTTATGGGCTCAGGCATTATANNAAAAAGTGGACCATCAGCAACTTTAATGCCCAGGAAAACTCGGTAGTTGTTGAATCAATCACTTTAAGCTACCAGTTTTTCAACGTGATCAGTGTCGAGAGCCTGGCAGCAGGCGCTATTTCGGCTACCGGAAGCATTTCATTTTAAAAACAACACTTCTATGCCCATCGAGATCAAAGAATTAGCCATAAGGGCTGTGGTTAATAACAACAGCAGTCCGCCCCATGCCGATGCACCCCGACCTGCCGACCTGGCAAAACTCAAAAAAGAAATTACCAGGGAGGTAACTGAAAATGTGTTAAAAAAACTGCAACAAATGAGTGAGCGATGATAACCAGCGGATTTGGCAAACAGGAAAAGCTGAAAATTCAGTCGTATTCCGACAAGGGATTTTCGAGCCCCGTGGGCAATGCTTTCGAGGTAACCATCAACCCCGAAACTTACACCACCAGGCACCGGATTGAGTTTTCGGATACCCAGGCTCCCGGCACTTCCATGCCCATATTGAAATTCAACAAAATTGTAGCCCAGGAAATAAACTTCGATTTCCTGTTCGACAGCACAGGGGTAATAAAGGAAGCTTCGGCATTGAATATAGCTGTTGCCAATCCATTCGAAAAACCGAGATCGGTAGCTGATGAAATTGATGCTTTCCGCAAAAACATCATCGAATACCGGAAGGAAATTCACCGCCCCTATTACCTCAAAATACACTGGGGAACGCTGCTGTTTAAATGTGTGCTGGTAAACCTGGATATTGAATACAAACTTTTCAAATCCGATGGTACCCCGATCCGCGCAGTAGCAAAGTGCACCTTTAAAGGCACCATAGAGGAAGACCTGCGCAAAGCCCTCGAAAACAAACAGAGCCCTGATGTTACCCACGAGAGGCTGGTAAAATCAGGCGACAGGCTTTCGCTGATGACCTACCAGATTTACAGGCAGCAGCATTACCTGCTTCCGGTTGCGGCTTTTAACCAGCTCGACGGTTTCAGAAATATTAAAAGTGGTACAAAAATTTATTTCCCACCAGTTGAAAAATAAGTTATGCCTGATCAAACCAACAATACGGGTAGCGAAATCGGGGGGCTGGTAACTTATTCCCTGAAAGTTGACGGTGCTGCTGTTTCTGAATCCATTGAAACAGTAAGCATCGATATACACCAGGAAATAAATGTGATAACCCGTGCNNGTTTTTAAAGGCATCATTATCAGCAATACACAGAAAGCCAGTGATAACGGAAGCTTGCTCCTGGTTGAGTGCCGCGATGCTGCAGTGAAAATGACACTGGATAAATGCAGTAAACATTACGACAACATTACGGCAAGCGATATAGCCGAGACCCTGCTGGCCAAATATGGCATCACCAATACCGATATTACACCAGCAACCATTACCCATAAACAAATGGTGCAGTTTAACAGCAGCGACTGGGATTTTATGATCAGCCACCTGGATGCCGTGGGCCTGATGTGCATTTTGAACAACGGCCAAACGCGG
>DGQJ01000275.1 GCA_002389705.1 Bacteroidales bacterium UBA4417 | reverse complement strand
GGACCAGGAAATGCAAAACGAATTACTCTATTATCCCAACTTACAACTCCTGATTAAAGACGCGGAGAACAGCAGCAAAAAACAGGTGAATGATATCAGAGAGCTACTGGCTGCTGGAATTGATCTGCTAATTGTTTCGCCCAATGAATCGGCACCGCTTACCGGCATTGTGAGCGAAGTTTATAAAAAAGGTATCCCCGTAATTTTAATCGACCGCAAAATTGAATCTGGTGATTATTCGGCTTTTATAGGCGGCAATAGTTACCAGATCGGGAAAGAAGCCGGTGTTTATGCTGTTAAGTTGTTGAAAGGGAAAGGCCGTATTGTCGAAATTTCCGGACTCGAAGGTTCTTCGCCTGCCAAAGAGCGTCATAAAGGCTTTATGGAAGAAATCTCAAAGGCTCCGGAAATTACTATTGCAAAATCGTTGTCAGGGGAGTGGGAAGTAGCTGTAAGCGAAAAAGTGATGAAGAACTTTCTTGCAACTAGCGAGCCCTTCGACCTTGTGTATGCGCACAACGATGTTATGGCTCTCGGTGCTTATAATGCATGCATTCAAAAATTCAACAGGAAAAATGCATTCTTTATTGGTGTTGACGGTTTACCTGGAGCCGGATGTGGCATAGAGGCAGTAATGGACCGGAAACTGGATGCGACCATGTTGTATCCAACCGGAGGTAGCCTTGCGGTTTCGCTGGCCTGGGATTTGCTGAATGACAAGCCGGTAAAAAAAGAAAATATTCTGAATACGCTGGTTATTGATTCTACTAATGTTCGTGCATTGAAATTTCAGACAGATGAAATACTGAACCTCCATAACAGGATCGTTAATTCTCGCAAAATACTGGACGAACAGGTTAAAAAATACCTGAGTCAGCGGTTTTGGCTCATAGTGGCACTCAGTTCGCTGTTTTTGGTTATTGTTTTAACCATCCTGCTTTTCAGGGGATTCAGGAATAAAGCAAAAGCCAACCTTAAACTTGAAGTTCAGAAACAAGCCATTACACGGCAAAATGAAGAATTGCGCAAAATTTCGATTGAACTGGAGGAGGCCACCAAAGCAAAGATGGTTTTCTTTACCAATATCTCTCACGAATTCCGGACTCCGCTCACGTTAATGATCGGGCCCCTGGAAACGATACTTTCGGACAGAAAAATATCTGCTGAACTCCGCAGCCAGCTGCAGATGATGCTTCGCAATGCTACCCGCTTGCTGAGGATGATTAACCAGCTGATGGATCTGAGGAAAGTTGAAGATGAAAAGATGAAACTCAGTGCCGGGGAATTTGATATTGTTGGTTTTACCCGCGAAATAAAAGAGGCTTTCGAGGAACTGGCCGTGAGGAAAAATATCAGTTTCACGCTTAATAGCACGCTGGAGGAGCAACTTTTGTATTTCGACAGGGATAAAGTGGATAAAATCCTGTTCAACCTGCTTTCGAATGCATTTAAATTTACTTCTGAATCCGGAACCATCGAAATGAATATCAAAAAAGTGAATCATGTTTTTAATGGTGTTGAAAAGGAAGCAGTTGAAATTGAAATCCGTGATAATGGCGTTGGTATTGCTGAAGATAGCCTGAACAGGATTTTTGAACGGTTTTACCAGGTTGAACAGGATAAAGGAAATATTGGCGCCGGCACAGGAATTGGACTGCCTCTTTCGAAGGGGTTCGTTGAACTGCATCACGGCGATATTGTTGTGAAAAGCAAAAAAGGGGAGGGCTCAACTTTTGCGGTGTACTTCCAGATGGGGAAAGATCATTTTACAGCTGATGAAATCAGTGCCATTGATAAAGAATATACCCGCATCGAAAAACAGATATTCCCTGAATTAAGCCAGGAAGATGCCGATGTGGAAAGCCGGAATCAACCCTATATTTCGGATGATTATGAAAATATGCCGCTGCTGCTGATTGTGGAGGATAATGCAGATGTGGCTAAGTTTATAAAATCATGTCTTGTTGATAATTACCGGATTATGACGGCTTCGAATGGGGTTGAGGCCTTTGAGAAAATTTATATCGAACAACCCGACCTGATTATCAGTGATGTGATGATGCCCGAAATGGATGGCCTGGAGTTTACCCGGAAGCTTAAGGGGGATATCCGTACCAGCCATATTCCGCTTATCCTGCTCACCGCATTATCGTCGCACGAACATAAAATTGAAGGACTCGAAATCGGCGCCGATTCTTATATTGCCAAGCCTTTCAATAAGAAACACTTAGAGGTGCGTGTAAAACAACTGATCGAAAGCCGGCAGCAACTGCGCAAGCATTACCAGCAGGATGTGATCACGCAGTTTGTAAAGGAAAATAAAATTTCGCAGCTCGACAGCAATTTCCTGAAAAAATGCAATGCCATTATTGAAAAACATTTAACCGATACCGAATATGGTGTTGAACAGCTTAGTGTGGAAATCGGGCTTTCGAGGGTACATGTTTACCGCAAGATAAAACATCTAACAGGGCTTACGGTAAGTGAATTTGTAAGGAATATAAAGCTGAAAAAAGCGGCGGTTATGTTACAGGAAAGAGGAAAAACCATAGCCGAGGTAGCTTATGAAACCGGGTTTTCGAGTCCTTCGTATTTTTCAAAATGTTTTAAAGATCTCTTTTCTGTTTCGCCTACAGATTTTGTTCAGAACAATTCTCAGGCGTAAACAGGGCTTGTTGAAAAACAAAAATCGAATGTTCCTGGGTTTTCCCTGAGGGAATCTTTACCAAAAGCTAAATGATTGTATAACACGGGATTGTTGGTAGGGCAAGTATTTTCATTGCTTTATGTTGATCCCCTAACGGGGAATCGGGATTGTGGGTGTGACTTTTTTTATTGATATTTATCCCCTGACGGGGAAAATCAATTCGGTAATCTGAAGGTATAAAGGTGATATTGGTAAGTTGGCGTTCAGTGTAAAGAAACTCGAAACTCATGAGAAAAAGGAAGATTCTAGTCTGGTCATTTTTAGCTTTATTGACAGCTATAATCTTGTTATTCGTCTTTAGAGAAAGGCTGATACTGTCGTTTGTTTTTAAAGACTTTCATCCACGAAACCCCAAAAATCAAATTGAGACAACTCATAACATTGGTTGGTGGGCGTATCAGGACAACATTAAAGTTGACAGTTTTTCAGTTAAATTGATCGAAAGTAAACTAAACTTATTTAACTCAGAATCCCTGATTGGATACAAAATTAAAGGGAATTTGACTGGTAAAGCTAAGTGGAAACCATTTGTTAAAACTGTACATCTGAGTGAAAGATTTCTTAGAAACTATAATAGAGAAAGTCATCCCTATTTAGACAAGGATACTTGCCAAATCCCAGAAGCCATTATTGAAATAACACCAATCGTTGACGTCAAAGAAATACAAAGCTACAATGGAGAATCTATTCCATTTGAATTTAAGAATGAATTAAAAATTCAATCGTTCCATTGGGGAAATAATTGGTTGAGAATACAATGTGGCAATTTAAAGACTGACATAATTTTACATCAAAGAAAATAACACCAAAACGCAAATAAAGGCGATAAAAAATGGCAGGTGAAATACATAATTGAAAGCTCGTAACTAGCACCATCGTTGGTGTTGGTTGACAGCGGACAACCACGCAAGCCGCCACTTTTCATAGCCTCGACCGTTTTCTTTGCATTGGTTATTGTGCGATAAGCACGCAAATCAAAGATAATCAGCTATATAGCTGTTTCTCCGCAGACCCTGAATAGTCGGCTTATAAAGCGGGGAAATGAAGCGCACAGATGCATCAAAATGTGATGCTGATCTGATATCTGTGAGCCTGAACGATTTGCAAATGGTATTTTGCAGCTCAGTTTTAAGACAAACAGAGCTCATTTATTTATTGTAATATGCTGAACCAGAGCGGGGTTGTTTTTTATGCTCTTTCGTAAAAAAACAACCTGGAACCAAAACGCAACGGTGCAACGAAGCATTTCAGAACCAGGCTGTAACCAAACCTCAACCAATCAAGTATCTATTTCGCAGACAAGTAAAATCTGTTTTACGTTTTTAACAGGGATTATTTTTTGGTGTTTTCCCAGATCGAGTTCAATTTATAAACTGTACCGGAATCGAGTTGCACATTGCCATTTTTGCTGTACAACCGAATGCCAGTAAAACCTTCTGTCGGGAAGAAAATTTCTGTCATCACCACTTTACCGCTCATGGCAAATAATTCGACCGATGCGGCATCAATTACTAAATGCATATCAACTTCAGATCCGCTCAGGGCAAAAGGCGAAACGTGGATTCCATTGAAATCTTTCGAGAAATCGCTGTTGCCGGCATTCGTCCGGTTGACATAAAATTCGCCTTTGGTTTTATCGTACCCGATCAGCAGGTTTTCGCCTTTCGAATTATAGAGTTCAATTCCAAAATCAGCTGAAGCATCGGCGGCCGGAAGTGATAATTTCAGGTCAAGCTCAGCTGGCATCGGTGGCTCTGCGATTTCAAGTTTTTCTTTTACAAGTCCTGGTTTTAATTCTGTTTTGCTTTCGCGCAGCACCTGAATTTCTTTTACAGGTTCCGATGTAAGCAGGTATTTATTATTTTCTGAAATCAATTTAAGCTCTCGAGGCAATGTCATAGCACTTCTCCATACTCCGGTCGGAACAACCTGAGCATATTGCCAGTTACTCATCCAACCTATGGAAATGCGCCTGCCATCCGTATCGGGAATATTCGCAAAAGTAACGGTTGCATAGTTGTCTTTTCCCTGGTCGGCCCACTGAATTTCGGTAGATTCGTTTGTGAATTTATGCCCGTCGAATTCGCCGACAAAATACTGGGTAGCAGAGCCGCCGTTTGGCCCGCCCGGATTGATATTTACAATCAGGACCCATTTCTTTTGATCCGCTTTACCTAAAACCGGCAACTGGAACAAATCCGGGCATTCCCACACGCCGCCATGAGCGCCGATGCCTTTGCCGAATTCGCTTTCCAACGCCCATTCCTTAAGGTTAGGAGAGGAATAAAAGCTAATGTGGTCGCCAACTGCCAGGGTCATGATCCATTTTTTGGTTTCAGCATTCCACGAAACTTTAGGATCGCGGAAATCGGGTGTGCCGGGACTTTTCAGCACCGGGTTGTTTTCATATTTGGTCCAGGTGCGGCCTTTATCGGTACTGTAGGCAATGCCCTGGCTTTCAATATCTTTTCTGCCTTCTTTCTGGCCTTTCATATCGTGAAGGGTAAAAATTGCAACCATGGCGGGTTTTCCATCCTTCCCAAATCCCGATGTATTATTTACATCAACCACGGCGCTTCCCGAAAAAATAAAGCCCAGGCTGTCGGGATATAAAGCGATCGGGAGGTTTTCCCAGTGAATCAGATCGGTGCTGATGGCGTGTCCCCAGTGCATGGGTCCCCAAACGGTTGAATCGGGATAATATTGGTAGAACAAATGATATTCGCCTTCAAAAAATACCATTCCATTCGGATCGTTCATCCAGCCTGATGGAGGGGAAAAGTGAACCTGCGGACGGTATTGTTCGGCATATTGAGCCGGTGCATCAGTTGTTTTGGTGCCGGTATTCTTGCACGAAGAGAGAAGAAGTGTACCCGAAAGAAACAGCATCAGGAACAATACATTTTTGGTTTTCATTATGTTGTTTTTTAATTGTTAAATTCAGCGCTTAACTGTAGAAATTAGAAAATTCAGACTCACTTTTTTACCATCACCAACAAATTAGCTCTATGGTCATTATTTTTTATCCGGACTGATTATTTTAAAGAATTTCTCGAGATACTGATCTTCATCATCGTATAAGCGCAGTTTTTTCTGAGCGGAATACAGGAAAACTGAAGGGTATTTTCGTGGTCCGAACTGGGTAATAAATTGATTTTTGGAGTCCTGCAGGATAGTTACGTTTTTTTGACCGGGCAGGTTTTTGCCATATTGGTTAAAGAAATTGGTTATCGCGGTTTTATCTTCGAGTGAAATGAGATAAATAGCAATTTTCTGACATTCACTGATCCGTTTGCTTAACGTACTGATGGTATGCTGGCAGTGATCGCAGGTAACATCAAAAAAGATAAAAAGCACCTCCTTGCCGTTGGTAACATCTTTATTGGTGAAAGGGGTTTTGTCGAGTTTGTAAAATGTAAATGCAGGAATGGTTTGGGCGGGTGTTTGCGCTGAAGAAGTATAAGAAAGCAGTGAGCAGAAGATTATGCTTAGAAGTGACATTCTCATAGTGAGGAGCTTTTTCTGATTTTTTTATTCAAAGGTAATCAAACAACCAGGCGCAAAAAATGCCTGATTGTTTGATTTCCAAAGACATTAAAGTTTAGTATCCCGGATTTTGGTGATACAATCCTTTGGTAAACGTTATTTCGCGTTGCGGAATCGGGTAGTATTCATCGCGGCCTTTGGTGAAGTGGGCGTACGATAGAAAATCCCTTTTTGTTTTTTCAACTGCAAGATATGCATTCAATGTTTCGGATGCTATACCCCAACGTACCAGGTCGAAGAAACGGTCGCCTTCCATACCGAATTCAAGTCTTCTTTCGAACATGAGTGCTTTCCATGCATTCTCTTTTGTCCAGTTGATATTTACGCCGTCCTTGTATTCCTCGATGCGGTAATTTGAAGGATTAGATCCATCGGCAAGTTTTGTCATGGTTGTACTTGCTTTAGCCCTGGCGCGGATCTGGTTAATCAGGGGAAGGGCTTCTGCCTGCCTGTTCAACTGAATTAAAGCTTCGGCACGCATCAGTAACACATCGCCGTAACGGATGAAATCGATGTTTTTGGAGGTTCCCATAAAGGGTCCTTTTTTGAAATAGCAAGCGCAATCGGGGGCCTGCTGTTCTTTCATATTGCTGAAGAATCCATACACTCCGGGTACCCTGGCCCAGCTTTCCTGGTATATCATGGAATTTCCGTTAATCAGATCCGAACGGTATTTGAACGGGTGACCGGGTACTCCAACTGTATGATCCAACCTCGGATCGATACCATTGGCTTGAAAATCAGCTGGTTCAACCATATCTACATCATTGAACGTATCGAACATGGGCAAGCCGTTAGCGTCTGTTTTAAATGCATTAACCATATTCTGACTTGCCTTGTGGAAATCGCAGCATCCATAAGCCGGTGTGCCTGTAGGCGAATTTAACCCGGTAACATAACTTGCCCTGCCAGCCTCTGTACCATCATTCAACGAAAACTGTGCAGCAAATATGGATTCAACGCCATTATCAAAACCATCGAGGAAGTTTTGGCCATAGTCTGATTGAAGGCTGTAATGTCCCAGCACCTGGCCGGTTAAGTCGACAACCTCCTGTAAACGTGTAGGATTAATATTGGTGACATTGTGATTTTCATCCTGCTCGTATGCCTGGTATAGTCTGGTTTTAGCAAGATAAGCAGCAGCAGCGTACTTGTTGGCCCTGCCAACCTGTGCCTGCGTTTCGGGTAAATTGGTCAACGCAAATTGAAAATCTTCAGCTATTTTGTTCCACAGTGCATCACTCGACAGGTCGTTGGAAGTTTTCAGAATCTGCTCCTGAGTCATTGTTTCATCAATAAAAGGCACTTTGTTAAATAACCTTTTCATCATAAAATAGCAGTGACCTCTAAGGAAACGGAGTTCAGCCTGGGTTTGAGCCTTGGTTGGGAATTGGGCAACATCAAGGCCATTGGCAGCAGCTAAAGCTAAGTTTATCCTGGAAATAGCTTTGTAATAATTTGTCCAGGTACGGGGAGCCATCCAGTCGCTTCCGCCCTGATCGGGAGTGGTAAGGTAATATTGCTCATATTTGTTAACATCACCCACATCGTCAACTCCGCCGCCGCCTTTGTAAGCATCGTCAGAGCGCACACTGCCATACACCCACATACTGGTCATGGGCCCTATCATTTCATCATTGGTTATTCCTGCATACGCAGCAATTACCAGTTTGTCAACATTGCCTGAGGTTGATACCTCATCCTGGGTAACCACCCCTTGTGGCTGGTAGTTAAGGAAATCTTTACCGCAAGAGGTAATCAATACCCCTACCAGAACAAAGACCAGAATTTTTGAAATATATTTCATGATTTTTTGTTTTTAAGTTAGTTGGTGATTGGATTAAAAGCTGGCACTTAAACCGAACGAATAGCTTGTAGGCACTGGAATGCGGTCGATGCTGGTTCTTTCAGGATCGGAACCGATATAGCCTTTAGGTGTGATCCAGAACATGTTTTCGCCCTGGAAATAAACCCTGAGCTGGCTCATTCCTGCTTTTTTCACAAGATCCAGTGGTAGGTTGTATCCAATTTGCAGGCTGCGTAGTTTGAAATATGAATTATTTCGCAGCAAGTAGGTCGACATTCTTTTTTCATTATTATTGTCAACTATAGTTGCAGCCGGAATTTCGGAACTTTTATTTGAAGCAGTCCATGCATCTAATGTTCCCGGGGCGGCATTTTCCCTGCTTTCAACAAAGTTGTTGTAATAAATATAAGCATCCACACCTTTGCGCCCTGCTACACCTGAGCCAAACACTGAAAAGTCAAAGCTCTTGTATCCTAAGTTAACGCGTAAACCATACTCCAGTTTCGGCAGGTAAGTTCCGATCCAATCCTGGTCTAACGAGTTTACTACCTTATCACCGTTAAGGTCTTTGTATTTGATACGGCCCGGGGCTGCTCCAATCTGTGTTGGCCATGCAGCAACCTCATCTGCATTCTGGAAAATACCGTCAGCAACATATCCGAATTCTTCGTACTGCGAATGACCTAAGATGGTATTGTCTGGAAGACCCTTGTAACCTGCCACAACTTCCTCGGGTAACTTGGTGATTTTATCTTTAGATGCGCCAAAGTTTGTTGAAACTGAATAGGTAAGACCACCCTTTGTCTCGTCCTGGTATCCCAGCGAAAGTTCCCATCCGTGGTTTTCCTTTGTAGCTCCGTTTAACCACTTTTGTTGACCTTCACCTCTGGCT
>DGQJ01000117.1 GCA_002389705.1 Bacteroidales bacterium UBA4417 | reverse complement strand
CTGCGTATGTTCAGTGAAAACGACCTGCGTTTTCTCAAGCAGTTCGAGTCGGCTGGGTAGCGGTATGTGAGGAGGCGAAGGGCGACTCGGAGAAGGGAGACAGGGAGAGTGGAGACACGGAGAAGGGCGAGGGGCGAAAGATTCTATGTGTGTCGGGTACAAATGCCACTAAACCGTGGAATCTTTTGCATCTGATTGTACAGCGGCTTTTATATCTCCTTTCCGATCGCACTTCCCTGAACACAATGCACTCAGCACTCAGCACTCAGCACAGAGCACCCAGCACCCAGCACTACCACACAAATGGTATAATCCTTTTTGTTCCATCCATATACGCCCGGTAACCGGGGTAATGACTGCAAAGCAGGTTTTCCTCATGTAACATTTTTATCACGAGTCCTGCTAAAAGCATCATGCTGATAAACAGTTTTACATAATCGAACTGGCCGGCGAGCAGCGCGGCTGCATATATAAAAACAGCGGTATACATCGGGTGCCTGATCAGCCTGTAAGGTCCTTGTGTTACCAACCTTCCCCGGGAAACCGGTGTTGGAACCACGTTGAAATTGCCAAGTTTCATTACCACCATGGCCCACATAGCCAACACCGCCGACACTGAAAGCAGGAGATAACTCCACCAGGGAAGCAATGGCCAGCGGGTAAAAATGAGGAGGGCGAAAATACAGCCAAACTGCACGCCAACAAGTATTTTCCCTTTCATTGATCTTCAGCTGATGGCATTATACGTTTTCCTTTTTCGGCTTTTTGTTTACCCAGGTCCAGTAAATGAAGTTCCAGGTCCTGCAGTATAGGCCCAAGTGCTTTAAGGGGCTCCTGTCCGATGAGTGCTGCCAGCTGTACACCGCTGATTTTTTTCACCTGGGTTAAAAGATGTTTAACCTTTTCGTCGGGAATAGCCCCGTGGATAACCATGAAATACCCAAACTGTTTGTGCGTAGGTAACAGGAAAAGCCCTTCACTACTGTTAGCCAGCAGGCAGAAATCACTACGCAGATCTTCATCCTGGTAGTGAAAGAATTTGTGATAATTCAGGCTGTCAGTTTTCTCGGAATACACCGGCAAATCATCTTCCCTCACCAGGTTAAGCAAGGTTGAGTGGTTAATGAAATGCACCAACTGTATCACCGGGATATTGGTTGCAATACCGATGAACGCATCTGCCGGTTCGAAAGCGGGTTCAAGTTTTGGTACGCGGGCCATTGCTTTACATATTTGGTTAAAAGTGATCTGAAGCAGTATTTACAGGAAATATCTATTCGCCGTATTTGCAGCGTCGCATTGTATTAAGCAGCTTGCAATTTTCAGGGTATCCCGAAAACTCACAGCTATCCTGATCCCGGCGGTTTTTAGGCATAATCCAGTTTCACGGTATTGGTTTGCCCTGAAACNNTTCTGCAATAAGCTGGTCGGTAATCAGCTTAAAGGTTTTGGTAGTGGAAGTAACAATTTTGTCAAAATAAAATCCTTTAATTCCCCACACCAGGTTTAACCTGCACAACAGGAAATGGTTTCCTGAAAAGATAAAAATATCCTGCTTCGGGCGCTGGCTGCTGATCCGCTGGGCCGAATACCCTGTTATGGTCATGGCAATGATGGCATGTGCATTCGATTCAATGGCTATATTGCAAGCCGCCGACAGCACCGAATCGGAAATAACCCGTACCTTGTCGGCCTGGTTGGCGATATGGGGCTTATTATAAATATCTTCGGTTTGTTCAACTTCCCAGATTATTTTCTGCATGGTTTCAACCACCAGCTCCGGGAATGAGCCAACCGAAGTTTCGCCGCTGAGCATTACAGCATCCGCCCCGTCGAGCACCGAATTGGCTACATCGTTCACCTCGGCCCTGGTAGGCCTGATGTTGGTTATCATGCCTTCCATCATCTGGGTTGCCACAATAATGGGTTTCGAATGCTGGTTGCATTTCCTGATTAGTTGTTTTTGCACCAGCGGAACCTGTTCAAGCGGTAATTCAACACCCAGGTCGCCACGGGCAACCATTACGCCATCGGCTTCGGAAATTATTTCGTCCATATTACGCACGGCATCGGGTTTCTCAATTTTAGCAATAATCCCGGGCATATTGGCTGGAGTGCCCAGTTGGTTGATGGTCGATTTAAGATATTTTATATCCTCGGCTTTTCGTACAAACGACAGGGCTATCCAGTTCAGTTCGTGCTGAAGGATAAAAGCCAGGTCGTTTTTATCTTTCTCGGTAAGCGATGGCAGCGAAACGGCAGTGTTCGGGAGGTTTACCCCTTTTTTACCTGACAATATGCCCCCATGAATTACTTTTGCCTTAACCTCGTCGATGCCATTGGTTTCAATAACGCGGAAAAGCAGCTTGCCGTCATCGAGCAGCAGGTCTTCGCCTGGTTTTACATCACGTGCAAATTCAGGATAGGTAATATATAACCTGTCGGCAGTGCACAAACACTCCCGGGTAGTAAACACAAGCTCATGGCCATCGTTCATCATGGCTTCCTTGTTTTCGAATGCGCCGATGCGGATTTTCGGTCCCTGTAAATCGCCCAGCAAGGCAACATGGGTGCCGAATTCAGCATTGAGCGAACGCACACGTTCAATAACTTCGAGGTGTTCGGCATGTGCTCCATGCGAAAAATTTAACCGGAATACATCCACGCCGGCTTTTATAAGTTTACCCAACATTTCGCGGCTCGAACATGCGGGCCCAACGGTAGCAACTATTTTTGTTTTCATGGCTCTGGTTATTGATTTTGATTACGCACTGCGTCCTGAATTTCTATATAAATATTGCCGGCTTCCGGAATTTCTTTTTTCAGATCGATTTTCACCTGTTCAATCATATCTTCGGCAGCCGATCCTTTCATATCATTGTCGATATCAACTGATAACAGCACCAGGTATTTGCTGTCGCCCATCACCATGGTTTGCATGCGGTTGATATGTTTTATTTTTTTAAAGCGGTGAATCACATTCCTGATCATCTGGCG
>DGQJ01000355.1:6373-6660 GCA_002389705.1 Bacteroidales bacterium UBA4417 | reverse complement strand
GCCATTGCCAGGGCCACCGAACTGGCCGAAGAAATCCCCAATTCGTGGATTCCACAGCAGTTTACCAACCAGGCCAATGTTGAAATACACAAAAAAACCACGGCACTCGAAATACTGACCGATTTCCCCGACGGACTGGATTATATTATTACCGGTGTAGGTACAGGCGGCCACATTACAGGTGTAGCCGAAATTCTGAAAGAGAAATTCCCGAACCTGAAAGTGCTTGCTGTTGAACCTGAACTATCGCCTGTGCTCAGTGGCGGAGCCCCGTCGCCCCACCCGCT
>DGQJ01000355.1:5283-6347 GCA_002389705.1 Bacteroidales bacterium UBA4417 | reverse complement strand
TCAACCGGCGCTTCTTTAGCTGCGGTAGCAAAAAAACTACCCGAGCTCCCGGCTGGTTCGCGGATATTAACTTTTAATTACGACACCGGCGAAAGGTACCTTTCAGTGGAAGGCCTGTTTGATTAATATTTTTTCCAATTCAGATAAGTTTCTTATCTTTGCAGCGCAAAAAGCAAAAACATGAACTTCATTCAATTACATCATCATCATTTTCATACCAGCTCTCAGGCAGGAAGGAAGTGATTTTTGTAATCTGAAAACATATTTCGAAACCCGTCTGAGTAAACAGCCGGGTTTTTTTTATTTCTTCCCGGATGTTTACTCAGCATCAAAACCAAAAGCATGAGTAAACTAAAAATTGCAATTCAGAAATCAGGACGGCTGAGTGAAAAATCGCTTGAGTTGCTCAAGGAGTGCGGCATAAAACTATCTAACGGCGATCGCAAATTGAAAACCGTAGCCAAAAATTTTCCCATCGAAGTACTCTTTCTCCGCGACGACGATATCCCTCAGTACGTGGAACAAGGTGTTGCCGACATTGGGATATTAGGTGAAAATGAAGTGTGGGAAAAACAAAAGGACGTACTCTCGGTCGAGAAACTGGGATTTGCCAACTGCAAACTTTCCTTAGCTATACCACGCGACGAAAAATATACAGGGCTCGGATATTTCAGCAATAAAAAGATAGCCACCAGCTATCCGCGGATACTTCAGAAATTTTTTAACGAAAAAAACATCAGCGTTGAAATAGAAGAAATTGGCGGAAGTGTCGAGATTGCTACCGGAATTGGATTGGCTGATGCCATTTTTGATATTGTAAGTACCGGCAGTACGCTGGTAATGAACGGGCTTAAGGAGGTTGAAGTGGTTTTTTCAAGCGAGGCAGTTTTAATTTCGAACAAAACCCTGAGCCCCGAGAAACAGGAAATCCTTGACAAACTGCTGTTCCGCATTAAAGCAGTCAGAAACTCGTACGAAAACAAATACATCCTGCTCAATGCGCCTAACGAAGCCATTGCGCAAATTGCATCCATACTCCCGGGCATGAAATCGCCAACCGTATT
>DGQJ01000355.1:0-5112 GCA_002389705.1 Bacteroidales bacterium UBA4417 | reverse complement strand
CAAGAATATTTTCAAAATCATAACAGTCTAGGTTTGCAGCTACTCCTGACTTCGGTCTTCGGTCTTACGACCTTTAATAAAATTAAAACATACTTTTAAAATGCAGAAAATTCTCAATCCCGGCAGGGAACAATGGCAGGACCTTACCCAACGACCGCTTACCGAGCAGGTAAAACTCAATGATATCGTAAATACGGTATTTGCGGAGATTAAACGCGACGGTGATAAAGCACTGAAAAAATACAGCCTTTTGTTCGATAAAGCCAGCCTGCAATCGTTTGCCGTAAGCCCGCAGGAAATTAATGAAACAGCGGAAAAAGTACCGGCCGAACTCAAAGTTGCGATTCAACAGGCGCAGTCGAATATCGAAAAATTCCATGCAGCGCAGGCTGAAGCAGGTACTGAGGTTGAAACCAGCAAAGGCATAAAATGCTGGCGCGAAAGCAGGGGCATTGAATCCGTGGGCATTTATATTCCGGGGGGAACGGCACCTTTGTTTTCGACTGTTTTAATGCTGGGCATCCCGGCAAGGTTGGCCGGTTGCAAAAACATCATCCTGTGCACACCTCCTGCCGCCGATGGATCAGTGAACCCTGTTATTCTTTACACCGCAGGCCTGGTAGGGATTAGTTCCATCTTCAGGGTAGGTGGCATACAGGCCATTGCCGCGTTCACTTTTGGCACCGAAAGCATTCCAAAAGTGGATAAGATTTTTGGTCCCGGAAACCAGTATGTAACTGCCGCCAAGCAAGCTGCGCAACACTTTGGCGTAGCCATTGATATGCCCGCCGGTCCCAGCGAAGTACTGGTAATTGCCGACAAAAGCAGTAATCCCGCTTTTGTGGCTGCCGACTTGCTCTCGCAGGCCGAACATGGCGCCGACAGCCAGGTGATTTTGCTTTCGGACAACGAAATGGTGATTGATAAATCGCTGCTTGCCCTTGAACAACAGTTGGCAGTATTGCCCCGCGCTGCCATGGCCGGGAAAGCGCTGGCTAACAGCAAGGCCATTCAGCTCAGTTCTATTGCCGATTGTATTGCATTCAGCAATTTGTATGCCCCCGAACACCTGATCCTGGCCGTGGACAATGCCCGCAGCCTGGTTCCGGCAATTACCAAAGCAGGTTCGGTTTTCCTGGGCAATTACAGCTGCGAAAGCGCAGGCGATTATGCCAGCGGAACAAACCACACATTGCCTACCAACGGCTATGCGCGCAACTACAGCGGGGTTTCGCTCGATAGTTTTGTTACTAAAATCACCTTCCAGGAACTCACAAAAGAAGGCATTCAAACTATCGGCCCGGCTATTGAACTGATGGCTGAAGCGGAACAGCTGTTCGCACATAAAAACGCGGTAACGCTGAGGTTGAGTGAGAGAGATTGAAATGGCTGGGAGACAGAAGTCGGAAGACGGAAGTCCGAAGACAGAAGACAGAAGACGGAAGTCCGAAGACAGAAGACAGAAGTGGGAAGAGAAATACTGGAAAAGGATGAGCAAAATAGCAATGACCGCCTGATTACAAATTAAATACAAGATCTCGGCTAAAGGGACTTCCGACTATTGTCTTCGGTCTTCCAGCCAAAATTAACAACACTATTCCAAATGCAAAAAGAACAAATCAACAAACTCGTTCGTAAAAATATCCTTAGCCTGAAACCTTATTCAAGCGCCCGCGATGAATTTTCGGGTTCGGAAGGCGTATTTCTCGATGCCAACGAAAATCCATTCGGCCAGCTTAACCGATATCCGGATCCGCACCAGAAAGCACTAAAAAAAAGGCTTTCGGAGATAAAAAAATTACCTGTGGAATATATTTTTGTAGGAAATGGAAGCGATGAAGTGATTGACCTTACGTTCCGCATTTTCTGCAATCCCGGCACGGACAAAGCCCTTACCTTTACTCCAACCTATGGAATGTACGAAGTTTCGGCCGCAATTAATGATATTGAGTTGATCAAAATACCGTTAACCCGTACATTCCAAATCGATTTTGATGCACTCGAAAACTACCTTGGGGACGAAAACCTGAAGCTGATCTTTATCTGCTCGCCCAATAACCCGACGGCTAACAGTATTGAGAATATTGAAAAAGTGTTGCAAAAATTCAACGGCATGGTGATTGTGGATGAAGCATATATCGATTTCAGTCGTGCAGATTCGTTCCTGGATAAAATCGAAACATACCCGAACCTGATCGTGATGCAAACTTTCAGCAAAGCATGGGGACTGGCGGCAGCGAGAGTTGGGATGGCTTATGCAAACAGCGAAGTAATTTCGTTTTACAATAAAGTGAAGCCCCCGTACAATGTGAGCGAGCCAAACCAGAAGGCCGCAATCTCGGCACTGGCCGATGTTGCAGGTTACGAACAACGTAAGTCCGTGATCCTCGGCCAAAGAACCTGGCTCGAAAATCAACTTCCTGCTTTGGCTGTTGTAAAGAAAATATATCCCTCGGATGCCAATTTCCTGCTGGTTGAGATGACCAATGCCAACAAAATATACAACGAATTGGTGAACCGGAAGGTGATTACCCGCAACAGGCACAGTGTAATTGAAAACTGTATCCGGATAACGGTCGGAAGCCCTGAGGAAAATCAGAAACTTATTGATGCTTTGAAAAAAATAAAATAAAACACGGAGGCACAGAGAACACAGAGAAACACGGAGGGAATTTCAAAAACAGGTTAAATNNGTCTCCGTGGTAAAAAAAATCCAACTATGAAGAAAGTACTATTTATCGATCGCGATGGTACCCTGGTAATAGAACCACCCATCGATTTTCAGCTCGACAGCCTGGAGAAACTTGAGTTTTACCCGGGCGTATTCCAATATCTTTCGCGCATAGCTCAGGAACTGGATTACGAACTGGTAATGGTAACCAACCAGGATGGACTTGGAACAGATTCGTTTCCAGAGGAAACATTCTGGCCGGCGCAGCATAAAATTATACAAGCCTTCGAAAATGAAGGTATTAAGTTTTCGGAAATTATTATCGACAAATCGTTTCCGCACGAAAACCTCCCGACACGCAAGCCCGGCACCGCCTTGCTAACACATTACCTTAAAGGTAATTACAACCTGGCCGAATCGTTTGTAATCGGCGACCGCCTGACGGATGTTCAGTTAGCCCAAAACTTAGGCTGCAAAGCCATTTATATGGGAAATGATGCCTTCACAGATGCCGTTTTAAACACCCGGAACTGGGCTGACATTTACCGGTTACTGAAATCGGAACCGCGAAAAGCCAGCGTTGTTCGCAAAACATCCGAAACCAACATCGCAATTGAACTGAACCTCGATGGGTCGGGTAAAAGCGAAATTTCAACCGGGCTGGGCTTCTTCGACCATATGCTCGAGCAGATTTCGCGGCATGGAAATATGGATTTGTTTGTAAAAGTGCAAGGCGACCTGCATATCGATGAGCATCATACCATCGAAGATGTAGCCATTGCCCTGGGAGAAGCTTTTCTAAAAGCACTTGGTAGCAAAAAAGGCATTGAGCGTTATGGATTTTTACTGCCTATGGACGACTGCCTGGCTCAGGTTGTTATTGATTTTGGCGGCCGGCCCTGGCTGGTTTGGGAAGCCGTATTTAAACGCGAAAAAATCGGTGAAATGCCAACCGAAATGTTCTTCCATTTCTTTAAATCCTTCTGCGACAACGCTAAATGTAATCTGAATATCAAGGCAGAAGGTGAAAATGAACACCACAAGATAGAAGCCATTTTCAAGGCATTTGCAAAAGCAGTAAGAATGGCTGTAAGTAAAACAGGTAATTTTTCGATTCCAAGCACGAAGGGAACGCTATGATTGCGATAATAAAATACAATGCCGGAAATATAAAATCGGTTGAAAATGCACTCAAGAGATTAGGGTACGACTGTATTGTTACCGACAGCCCAGACCTTATCAGAAACGCATCGAAAGTAATATTTCCCGGTGTTGGCGAAGCAAGTTCTGCTATGCAGTATTTAAAAGAACATCGACTGGATGAACTTATAAAATCACTGAAACAGCCCACCCTGGGTATTTGCTTAGGCCAGCAGCTGATGTGCAGCTATTCCGAAGAAGGTGAAACGCCTTGCCTGGGAATTTTTGATGCAAAGGTGAAAAAATTTCCGTCTGCCGAACTGGTGCCGCATATGGGCTGGAATAACCTGGAGGATTTGAAAGGCCCGCTGTTTAAAGGAATCAGCAACGAGGACAACGTTTATTTTGTGCATAGCTTTTATGCCGAACTGAGCGGGGAAACTGTCGCTACCTGCAATTACATACTGCCTTTCGGGGCTGCCATGCAAAAGGACAATTTCTATGCCACCCAGTTTCACCCCGAAAAATCGGCAGGCGTTGGCGAACGGATTTTGAAAAACTTTTTAGAACTATGAGAATTATTCCTGCAATTGATATCATCGGTGGCAAATGCGTGCGGCTCAGCAAAGGCGACTACTCCACCAAAAAGATTTACAACGAAAGCCCGCTGGAAGTCGCCAAAGCATTTGAAGCAAACTGCATTCAATTCTTGCATCTGGTGGACCTGGATGGCGCCAAATCCAACCATATCGTAAACTATAAAGTGTTGCACGAAATTGCATCAAAAACTAGTCTGAAAGTGGACTTTGGCGGTGGACTAAAAACAAACGATGACCTGCGGATTGCTTTTGAAAACGGGGCTTCGCAAATTACCGGCGGAAGCATTGCCGTTAAAAATCCCGCCATTTTTCAGGAATGGCTGAACACTTACGGAGCAGCAAAAATTATACTCGGCGCCGACTGCATGGATCGCAAAATCGCTACCCATGGCTGGCTCGAAACTTCGGAGTTGGATGTGGTTGATTTTATTAAGGAATATGAAAGCAAGGGCGTGGATTATGTGATTTGTACTGATATTTCGAAAGATGGAATGCTCGGTGGAACATCGAACGAATTGTATGCCGAAATTATGGCTGCAACAAACGTGAAACTCATTGCCAGCGGTGGTGTTTCGTCGTTCGCGGATGTCGAAAAACTGGCTGAACTCGGCTGCGAAGGCGCCATTATTGGTAAAGCCATTTATGAAAATAAAATTACGCTTCAAGACCTGGGAAAATTATGCTAAAAAAACGAATCATCCC
>DGQJ01000143.1 GCA_002389705.1 Bacteroidales bacterium UBA4417 | reverse complement strand
GTACGACGAAGCAACAGCTTTCACGTTTCAGATTCCAGGTTCAATGCTTCACAGGCACAAAAAAATCTCCATTCCGCAATCCGCAATCCAACATCCGCAATCTAAATGCTATCCGCCGGCTTTTTCATTCCTTCCTCCACCATTTCGGTGTACACCCTGAGCCATCCTTTCCACTCACCTGAATCATTTAGAGTGGAGTTATGCCACAAGGGTATAAAAGTACCACCTACTTTTTTAACCTCAACTATGAGTTCCCTGATGGTGTTAATTGCTTTTTGGGGCGAAACCTTCATATAGTCATGTAGCGTTCCGTCCATTACTGCAAAAGGATGAATGATGAGGTTGGTCTGCAAATCCTGGTCGAGGTCGAAAAAAGGGAATTCAGTACAAATGGAAGCTCTGAATCCGGGCACTTCGGCATACCCCATAGTATAATCGTGGGTAATATCGTTATTTATCAGGTTCCTGTATGTTTCCGGAAGACTGATTTTGAGGAAATGCTGCCTGCTGAGTTCAACTTCCCGTTTCAGGATTTTTGCCAGCCTGGCTGTTTCCATCACCATCAGCGAAGGCTCAATGGACGAAGCGTAGGAGGGATGTATACCAATATCGGCATAATCGGCCAGGTAGCGTATCAGTTGCCTGAAGTAGCGGTTGGTGTGTGGTATATTTTTATCGTTGATGCCATAATCGGCCAGCAATACAAAGTAGACAGGCCTGTATTTATACAGATGCTGTAGTTTCATCTGTAATTTAAAGGTATCGAAAGGATCATGTTCGAGGTTAAAAAGCACCTTGATCCTGAGCTTTACTTCATCCAGGTCTCTGATTTGAAAAGCTTTTACCATTCCACCCAAAGCTCGGGTTAATCCTTTGTTTTTATAGGCAAAAGCTGCATCAATATCGATGGACGGAATAAACCGGTACACCGGAAGCCTGAATTTAAGAGCCGGAAACTTCTTTTTCAGCACATCCCGCAACAATAGCGACCAGATGTTCACAAGAGGTTTGTGAAGGTAGCCCTGCTGGTAAGCATCACTGCCCGCAGCCAGGTAACGGTTGTGGTTATCGCGGATATTGGGGAGGTATTCCTCGAACCTGCTTACCAGGTAAAATGATGCCGAAAACAGGTCGAATGGCAGTGCTGAATATTTATCTATTACCGGGAAAAACACTAGGTTTCCCTCGTAATTAAAATGCCGAAGCTCGCGGGCATGGATGTTCGATTCGATAAGCAACCCGTTGCCGGCGAAATAGAGGTATTTTTTTTCTACAGGAACGCTGTACGAAAATTTCGGGCCTTCGTACTGATGAAATACCTGTATATCGTTCGTAAAATCGACTTCGAGACCCAGTAACCGGCTCAACATGAGTTGCATGGTGTATCGCAGGCGATTTGTTGCTTTCGGAACTAAAATCAATACCATCGGGGAACAGGATATTCAGCAAAAATACGTTTTTTCTTTCCCGAATCCTCCTCCTGTACCTTTTCTTCCGTAAAGGTTGTTTATTCCTCCTGAAACTGAATATGCCGCTTCGTCCAATTTTATTAACAAACAGGTTCGCATTGACCGAATTGTTTTACTTTTGAAATTGAATCTCCTGCCATAACCGAACCGGGAAATACTAAGTCTTGTTTTGGTTTAATTACCTAACATTCATGTAAATATGGATAATTTTATAGTATCGGCACGTAAATACCGCCCTGTAGCTTTTAACACAGTTGTAGGGCAGCTTTCGATAACCGGAACCCTAAAAAATGCGATTCGCAACAACCAGCTGGCCCAGGCTTTTCTTTTCTGTGGCCCGCGTGGTGTGGGTAAAACTACCTGCGCACGTATACTTGCCAAAACCATTAACTGCCTTAACCCAACTTCGGAAACCGAACCTTGCAACGAATGCTCTTCCTGTAAAGCGTTTAACGATTCAGCCTCGTTCAATATTCACGAACTTGATGCTGCTTCGAACAACAGTGTTGATGATATTCGAAACCTGGTGGACCAGGTCAGGATTCCACCGCAAATGGGTAAATACAAAGTGTATATCATCGATGAGGTTCATATGCTGTCAGCTTCGGCTTTCAATGCATTTCTGAAGACACTTGAGGAACCGCCTGCTTACGCGAAATTCATACTGGCTACAACCGAAAAACATAAGATCATTCCTACCATTCTTTCGCGATGCCAGATTTTTGATTTTAAACGGATAACAGTTGATGATATCGCCAAACACCTTGCTTTCGTAGCGCAAAGTGAGGGGGTTACATTTGATCCCGAAGCGCTTCATATTATTGCACACAAAGCAGATGGTGCTTTGCGCGATGCCTTATCAGTTTTCGACCAGATGGTGAACCTGGGCGATCGGAATATCACCCGCGAACTTGTGCTTGAGAACCTGAATGTTCTCGATTACGAATATTATTTCCGGATTGTTGAATATATGCGGACCGGGAATTTTAAAGATACCTTGCTGATTGTAAATGAAATTATTGAAAAAGGATTTGACGGACAGCATTTTATTACCGGTTTGGGTGAACACCTGCGCAACCTTTTAATGAGTGTTGACGCAGCAACTGTGAAGCTTATTGAAACCAGTGACGTAATCAGGGCGAAGTACCGCGAACAGGCGCAGATGGTTTCGTTGCAGTTGTTGATTGATGCGCTCGATATTATCAACAAAAGTGATGTTACTTACCGTACTTCCAATAACAAAAGGCTTTCGCTCGAAATTCCGCTTATACAGATTTGCAGGCTCAGCGGGCAGATGCAGATGCCGGTTTACACTCCAATTCCTGTCATACAGCAGGTTTCTGTGCCGGTATCAAACACTGTTCCTGCCTCAGCTCCACTGCAGGAAGCGAAGCCGGTGCCCCTTAAACCTGAACCAGTTGTAGTAACTCCCACCGTTCAGGCAGCGGCATCCCCGACCTTGGTCGCCGAGCCGGCAGAGGTAAAGGCTGAGCCACAGGCTACAGCAATGCCTTCGCACCCGGCAGAGCAGCCGGCTACAGTTGTTCCGGCATCTGTACCTGCCGAAGCACCAAAAGTAATGGCAGCACCCGAACATGAACCTCCTGTGCAGTCGCACCATGTTTCAAGTTTTTCGATTAAGTCGGTGCTAAAAGCTGACCAACTTGCCAATTCGATAAAACAGGAAGTGGTGAAAGACCGCAGCGAAGTTTTTACTTTAGAGCAGCTGGAAACGTCACTCCTGAAATATGCTGAATTAAAAAAGGATGAATCAGCACTTTATTATGCTGCACTCACTACTTTTAAACCTGAACTGCTGCCGGGCAACGTGTTGCAGATTACCGTGGGAAACACCGTGCTCGAGAAAGAGCTCAACGACAGAAGAAATATACTACTCGAACATTTGAGTAACGAACTGAAAAACGACGCTATCACCTTGCAGGTGAAAGTATCAGAACAGGTATCGGAGAATAAAAAATACATGAGTGACCGCGATAAGCTGGATGCAATGGGTTTGCAGAATCCCAACGTGAATAAACTCCGCGACCAGCTTAATCTCGACCTGGATATTTAAGCAGAGCTGATATGCCCGGAGATGCCAATATATTTCGCCGCGTGTTTTGCTTGGGAGAAACTGTGCTCGACCTGGTTTCGGAAGACAGTGTGAACTTGCGTGCCGTACCCGGTGGATCCGTGCTTAATGCCTCGGTATCGCTGGGCCGGATGAATATACCGGTTCACCTGCTGAGCGAATTCGGGAATGATAAAGCAGGAGATGTTATTGTTCAGTTCCTTGCGGATAATCATGTGGATACCCTTTTCTGCATCAGACATCGTAATCATAAAACTTCGCTGGCACTGGCTTTTCTCGACCATCAAAAAAATGCAAGCTATACTTTTTATCACGATACTCCCGAAGATTTGATGCTGATTGATGCCCCGGATTTCACAAGCGAAGATATTCTTCTTTTCGGATCATTTTATGCAGTAAAGCCTAACAGGCGCAAACTGGTTTTACAGGTTCTGCAGAAAGCAGTTGAATCAAAATCTATTATTTATTACGACCTGAATATCCGGAAGGCACATGCAGGTGAGCAGGAAAAAATGATGGACTCGTTTATGAACAATATAGCCGCTGCGACAATAATCAAAGGCTCTGACGAAGATTTCCTGAATTTATTCGGACTTACCGACCCGGATGCAGTGTACGAAAAAGTAAGCAGGTATTGCAGGATACTGATAATTACATACGGATCGAAGCCGGCGCTGGTTTATATGCCTGGCATGCGGCGATCGTACCAGGTACGGGAAATCACACCTGTATCAACCATTGGCGCCGGCGATAATTTTAATGCAGGCTTTATCTACGGGCTGGCAACTTCAGGTGTGAATGCCCGGAATATTTCAGGAATTTTACCCGGAGAAATTGATCGCATGGTTGGCTGCGGGCTTGCCTTTGCGGCAGATACCTGTCTCTCGGCCGACAATTACATTACCCGAAAATTTGAGCCTGATTTCTGGAAACAATATATTTGACGTTACTTTGCATCTTGAAATTCCCGAAATTGAATTTAATGAAACAAAAAATTGCAAAATTTATCCTTCGTGTATTGGGCTGGAAGGTAATATTTGAGGTTCCGGCTAATACTAAAAAATTTGTGGTGCTCATGGCCCCGCATACCAGCAACTGGGATTTCCTGTTGGGGTGGGTAGGATATATGTCGTTGGGGGTTCAATCGAAATACCTCATGAAAAAGGAAGCTTTCGTGTTTCCGCTTAATATCATCTTGAAGGCCATGGGTGCATTGCCTGTTGATCGCAAGGCCAGTACCAATGTTGTGATACAGGTGGGCGATATGTTTCAACATACCGATAGCCTTGTAATCACCATAACCCCCGAAGGTACACGTAGCCTGAACCGCAACTGGAAACGAGGCTTTTATTATATTGCCGAACATGCTCAGGTACCTATAGCACTTGGATTCCTCGATTATAAAAATAAAACAGGAGGCATTGGCGGTATATTTATACCTACCGGAAATTACGATACCGACCTTAAACAGATTGAATCATTTTATTACGATAAGCAGGCAAGGCACCCGGAGAAATTTAACCTCAGTCTGCAAAACAGGAAATAGACCTGACAAACACCAACCGGTGAGCCCTGTTTTGGTATGCCGCGTTGCCGAAAGGTTTTCATTTAAGTACGATTAAAAATACCGACATGCAACTTCTAACACCTACTCATTTTTCGGAATATGAGCTGATTGATTCGGGTGGTTTCGAAAAACTCGAACGTTTCGGGCAATATGTACTGATTCGTCCCGAGCCCCAGGCCATCTGGAACCGTTCGATGAGTGAAGCTGAATGGGAAAAAATGTCGTCGGCGGCCTTTAAACTCGACAAAAATGATACAGAGAAAGGCCGGTGGATACTGAAAAAGGGTATGCCGGAGCAATGGAAAATCAACTATGCATACCGGC
Organism: Bacteroidales bacterium UBA4417; assembly: GCA_002389705.1. GTDB lineage: Bacteria > Bacteroidota > Bacteroidia > Bacteroidales > UBA4417 > UBA4417. The sequence continues at coordinate 763 of DGQJ01000143.1, read as the reverse complement.
AGATGCATTTTACGGTGCGATTGGGGCTTACTTCATTCCGTCATATTGGTGTCTTCCCCGAACAGGCTCCCAACTGGGATTTTATTTACGATAAAATTACAGCGGGAAACGACTCATCTTCCAAGGTGCTCAATCTGTTTGCTTATACCGGTGCCGCTTCGCTTGCAGCACGTGCCGCCGGTGCAGCTGTAGTGCATGTTGATTCAGTGAAACCGGTCATTACCTGGGCCCGCGAAAATATGGAGAGCAGCCAGCTTACCGATATCCGCTGGGTGGTTGAAGATGCGTTAAAATTCGTTCAACGCGAAGTGAGGCGCGGCAATACTTATTCCGGTATTATCCTCGATCCGCCCGCGTACGGCCGTGGTGCCGACGGCGAAAAATGGATTCTCGACGATAACCTGAACGAGATGATACAATTATGCAGTAAGCTGCTTTTACCCGAAAAAAGTTTCCTGATTTTGAACATGTATTCCATTGGTTTTTCGGCCCTGGTGGGGAATAACCTGGTAAACAGCTATTTTAACCGTGGCGATGCCAACGAATTTGGCGAGCTCTATCTTGCAGACCGTTTTGGGAAAAAACTACCCCTGGGAACTTTCCTGCGTTTCAGCCGGTAAGTTGCAATCAATAAAGCCTCTATTCCAAAAGCGAAAGGTACAAACAAAAGTAACATTCTGTTGTTCTGATACTTCATCAGTTGGTAGCTATGAAAGTTCTCACCCGGGTTTGTATTCTATTATTTGCCGCTTTCAAAATTGCC
>DGQJ01000219.1 GCA_002389705.1 Bacteroidales bacterium UBA4417 | reverse complement strand
GGCCCGAACAGGGTTTGGATCGTAGAACCCGGAAAGTACACCTATATTTGCTATTACAATGATATTGATGCAAATTCGCAGGGCATTCCCGAGCATGCAATCATGGAAAATGTTAAAGTGTTCCCCAACCCGGCTCAGAATTACACCCTGGTAGGCGTGCCCGAAGAAATTAAGTACATAAACCTGGTGAACCTGGCAGGAAATCAGCTGATAAAGAAGGAAACCCAGGGAGGACGGGTCATTAACCTGGATGTAAATACATTGCCCAAAGGCACTTACCTTTTACTGTTTTATACCAACAAAGGATTTGTTGGCAGCAAAAAACTGATTAAGAATTAATTTCGAAAACTCCGAATCTCGATGAAAAGCATAAGATCAACGGCAGGAAGAAAACCCAAAATTCTTCCTGCGGTTGTGTTTTCTATTTGCGGATTCAGCAAGCAAAAATTAAACCCCAAACTCCAACGCTGATTGTATGAGTGAACAAATAAAACATGAGTGTGGCATCGCATTTATAAGGCTGTTAAAGCCACTCGAGTATTATTATACCCGTTACGGAACCACCCTGTATGGAATCAACAAATTGCATCTGTTGATGGAGAAACAGCACAACCGCGGNNATCGATCGGGTACGTTCGAATTCAGCAGGGCCAATTGACGATATTTTCAAACAGATTTACAAACCCTTCCAGGACATCATTCACACCGATCCTGAAAAAATAAACGATTCGCTCTGGCTCAAAAACAATATCCCGTTTTTCGGTGAAGTCTTCATGGGCCACCTCAGGTACGGCACTTTTGGAAAAAATAATATCGAAAACCTCCATCCGGTGGTGCGTTTCAACAACTGGATGACACGTAACCTGGTGCTGGCCGGAAACTTCAACATGACCAACGTGGATGAACTCTTTCAACGCCTGGTTGGTTTTGGGCAATACCCCGTTGAAACATCGGATACCGTTACCATACTCGAAAAAATCGGTCATTTCCTGGATGACGCCAACGAGGATTTGTATCGTAAATTCAAAAAAGAAGGTTATACCAAAAGGCAAAGCACCGAGCTGATAGCCGAAAACCTCGACATCAAAGACCTGCTCACCGAATCGTCGGAACACTGGGATGGCGGATATGCCATTGCCGGCATGTTCGGGCATGGTGATGCTTTTATTTTACGTGATCCCAATGGCATCAGGCCTGCATTCTGGTACAAGGACGACGAAATTGTGGTAGCAGCCTCGGAGCGCCCGGTGATACAAACCACGCTCAATGTGTTGTACGAAACAGTTCATGAGGTTAAACCCGGACATGCATTGATTGTACGCCGCAATGGCAACGTGGAAGAAGTTGAGATAAAAAAACCCGGTCTGCGCCGCTCATGCTCTTTCGAGCGAATTTATTTCAGCCGCGGAACTGATAAGGAAATTTACAACGAACGTAAAGCCCTCGGCAGTGCCATGACCAGGAATATACTGGCCGAAGTTGGAAACGATCTCGAAAATACGGTTTTCAGCTATATCCCCAATACGGCATCGTCAGCCTTTTATGGGCTTACAGAAGAACTGAACAACGTTTGCGACCGCATAAAGGCCGATAAAATTCTGAAAGCAGGGTCGGGCATTACACGCAGCGAGCTGCAGGAAATATTTAAACTGAAACCCCGGATCGAAAAAGTAGCAGTGAAGGACATCAAGCTACGTACTTTTATAACCCAGGATTCGCAGCGCAACGACCTGGTAGCGCACGTGTACGACGTTACTTACGGAACGGTACGCCGCGGCATCGACAACCTGGTAGTGCTCGACGACTCCATTGTACGCGGAACTACGCTGAAGAAAAGCATTATACGCATGCTCGACAGGCTGGGTCCAAAAAAAATAGTGGTTGCATCGTCGGCGCCACAAATCCGCTACCCCGACTGTTATGGAATTGACATGGCCAAAATCACCGATTTCATTGCCTTCACGGCTACTATTGAATTGCTGAAAGACACTCGCCAGGAAAATGCGCTGAACGAAGTGTACAAGAAATGTAAAGCCCAGGAAAAACTCCCCAAAGAACAGATGGTAAATTATGTAAAAGAAATTTACGATCTCTTTACGCCTGAGCAGATTTCGGCAAAAATAGCCGAACTTGTAACACCTCCCGGTTGCCAGGCCCAAATAGCCGTGGTATTTCAAACGGTTGAGGATCTGCACCAGGCAATACCCAATCATACCGGCGACTGGTACTTTACCGGCGATTACCCCACACCCGGAGGCAACAAGGTGGTGAACCGTTCGTTCATCAATTATATTGAAGGGCGAAATGAAAGAGCTTACTAAGTGCTTGGTGCTTAGTGCTTAGTGCAGAGTGCAGATTGCTGAGTGCTGAGTGCTGTTTGCATAGGGGTATAAAGATACTTCGGGAAAACACATTTTTTCATGCTGACTTCCATCATAGAATTGCAGCTTTCCTGAAATGTACCTGTGTTGGCACAAAAAACAAATCCTTTAAACCCGATACATTTCAACCCCATGTTATTCGAGGCGGAAAAAGTTTTTGAACTGATGAACGACTTCGGAAGCCGGTCGAAGCCATTTATTTTCGGGATTGACTTTGCGGTACAAAAAGGATTTTTCGTGCCACCCGGCGAAGCCGCAGCGCATGGTATTTTTTACCAGGTGAATGGCCAGGGTAATGCAAACACAGCACCAGGCCATGCTGTACCGGTAACTATGGGGAAATTTCCTCCCGGGCTGGCTGCTTACAAACAGGCTTTCAAAATTGTACATCAACACCTGGCCGAAGGGAATTCGTATCTCACCAACCTCACTTTCCCAACAGAGATAAAACTCAATATTGATCTCCCCGAAATATTTGCACGCAGCAACGCCCGCTACAAGTTGCTGTTTAAAGATGAGTTCGTGGTTTTTTCGCCCGAAATCTTTGTGCAGATCGATAAGCGGGTAATACGGTCGTTCCCCATGAAAGGAACTATTGATGCATCCATACCCGAAGCGGAGAAAACAATACTTTCCGATCCCAAGGAAACTGCCGAACACAGCACCATTGTCGACCTGATACGCAACGACCTGGGCATGGTAGCTTCGGATGTGNNAGCAGCGAGATATCAGGAACATTGCCAGGCGATTATGCATCGGACCTTGGGAATATTTTCCGCAAATTACTTCCTGCAGGATCCATTTCGGGGGCACCCAAAAAGAAAACACTCGAAATCATCAACCAGGCCGAAACCTATTCGCGGGGTTTTTATACCGGGGTTTTCGGTATTTTCGACGGGAGCAAACTCGACTCCGGCGTTATGATACGGTTTATAAAAAAAGAAAACGACAAACTTATTTTCTGTAGCGGCGGTGGCATCACGGCCCGCAGCAGGCCCGAGTCGGAATACAACGAATTAATCGACAAAGTGTATGTGCCTTTTGTTTGAAACNNGCCATGCAGCATTTTTTTGTGGACGCACAGCCCATCAGCCTGTTGCAGCATATCCAGGTTCCACCCGCATGCAGGCAGGGCGTATTTAAATGCAAGGTAACCTATAGCGGGCAGGTAACCTCCGTAGATTTTGAAGCCTATACACCCAGGCGTATTAATACACTGAAACTGGTTGAGGACAACAGCATTTCGTATGCGTACAAGTTTGCCGACCGCACCTCATTAAATGCTTTACGCGAAAAACGTGGCAGTTGCGACGAAATTTTGATCGTGAAAAACGGTTTGATTACCGATACCAGCTATTCGAATATTGTTTTTTCTGACGGGCTCCGGTGGATCACGCCATCCAAACCCCTGCTGCAGGGAACCATGCGAAGTTACCTTCTGCAGCTAGGCTTAATTTCGGAGGCCGACATAAAGCCGGCGGATTTAAAACGTTACCCCACCGCAAGGCTCATCAACGCCATGCTTCCGCTGGAAAACGGCAGCGATATACAAACCAGCAATATCGTGTTCTAAAAATTTTCGGTGTAACAGGATGTTACCTAACGAACGATAGGGTCAGTTGCATCATCACTCCAGGTTTTGCCGGATGATTTCCCGAACCATTTCGGTTACGGCATGTATATCCTTTCCCTGCTGATCAGCCAAGACCGGAGCTGAAATAATCACCTCTACATCAGCTGCTTTTATCAGTGAAGTACCCTTGTGCATAATATTCATGGAGCCTTTAATGGTAACCGGCACAATGGGCACCCGGGCATGCAGGGCAAGTTTCAGGCTTCCGGCTTTAAAACGGCCCAGTTTCCCGTCGCTGCTGCGGGTGCCTTCAGGAAATATAACGAGCGAATGACCATTTTTTAACTTTTCGGCTGCCAGGGTCAGTGTCTCAAGCGATTGCCGGGCATC
>DGQJ01000024.1 GCA_002389705.1 Bacteroidales bacterium UBA4417 | reverse complement strand
ATGAATATCGCGGTTTCCGAATATTACGTTTTCATCCTGGTTATCCACATATCCGTAATCTTGAATTTCCCTGTCATAACCAAATGAAAAACTGAAAGTAACTTTGTTGTTCAAACGCAGCAAGGGGTTAAGTTCAGTCCCGAATCCTTTGGACCCGTCGCGGGCGGCATAATATGCACTCACGCTGGCATCCAATGCAAATGGTTTCCTGTAATCAGTTGAAATGGAGTAGTTGCCCCATGTCGACCTGGGTTTCATGTAGTACATGCCTTCGGTGCGTGGTTCGTAATAATCGTATGTTTCAACCAGTGCATGACCGATTCCTCCCCACATCGAAAGGTATTTCAACGTGGTGAGTGAAAAATTATATTTCAGGTTGGCGGTCTGGGGTTTATGGGTGGTGAAATTATTCTGGTTTGAGAGCGATATGCTTCCGGAAATGTCGCGTATTAACCAGAATGGTTTATAAATGGAGTAACTTATGGCGGCTGAGTTATTGTTGTAATTGTTGTAAATGGTCAGCCCCATGTCGTTGGCATTGAATTTATTGTCGAGGGTTCCGCGACTAATAGACCATTGCAGGTTCCCGTTGGTCTTCGAAGCGCTTATACCATATTTAAACCCGCGTATGGTTGATCGTTTGTTTTCAGCCTCTGCAGGCATAAAAACCTGGCTCATGCCGCCTGACAGGCTGAAACGGTATGTGTTCGATTTATCATTCAGCGTTATACCACTGGCTGTTACGTTGGCATCGCGGAAATTGCTTCCTCTTATCACATTGGTATTTGTAATATACACATTCGAGTTGTTCTTCAGCGCCTGGTCAAAAACCAGAAGGTTATAGTTTGTAGCCGGGTCAGTAAGTACTTTGCGTTGATTGTTTTCGGCATCGCTGAGTGTAGCATAGGTATTGGCGGTTACCGCATTCAGCAAGCCGATTGCAAGTCCTTTTTTGTTTCGCCCCGAAACTTTTGTGGCATTAACCAATCGCTGCTGTACCGGGTTTTTGCTGATGCTTTCGCCTTCTTTCAGCGAATCTTCAACACTATAAAAAAGCACCGGCGTTTTACCGATTCTTCGTGAGTAAAAAATATCGCCTTTCATGAAAAGATCTACCGCTTCCTTGAAAAAGGGACGTTGCTCACTGTATACGGTTTCAAAGGCCGTAAGGTTTTTTACCTTGTTATCCGATTGTACCTGGCTGAAATCGGGAAGCAGCGACATGTCTAATGTAAAACTTTCGTTTATACCATATTTCATATCCATGCCACCTCCGAAAGATGATGAAATATCCTTGCCCGATGACTGATCGGGATAATGCTGGGCCTGTAAAACCACGTATGGTGTGGCTGATAGACGTACCGGTGGTTTTATGTTATTCAGGCCTTCAAGTACACCCCAATACGGGAGGTCGTTCCTGGCTTCGAGCGATTCGAGCGACCACTGATCCGATTCGCGGTTGCGCCTGATGGTCCTCGACATTTCCATTCCCCATATTTGCGGGTTGGTACGCGCAAAACGCAGGGCCGAGTAAGGTATTTTTAATTCGGCTACCCATCCGTCGCTGGTAATTTTAACATCGCTTTCCCAAACTGCATCATAGGTTGCATCCGATTCACGCTGGTCGAATTGTACCCCCGATGCGCTTACCCTGAACGTATATGCATCGAGCTGGTTGTTATAGGTATCAAATTCAATACTGAACATATCCGCATTCAGGTTATTGGCATCACGCAAGCCTAACTGCCTCGAAATGCTGTCGGGACTAGGATCGAACATATGGGCCAGCACGTAAATGGCATAATTGTCGTATGCTATTTTAACTTCGGTACGGAAGGAGGGAGGTGCATTGTAAACCGGCTGATACTGCACGAAATCGGTAATGGCCGGAACATGCTGCCATACCGAATCATCGGCCATCCCGTTAATTTTCGGCGTTGTTGGAATTTTTACCGCTTGTGCCGATTTTCTGTTCGACCGCGGATCCGGATTCTTATCTGCAAAACAAGTTAATCCAACTAATATGAGCAGGATGGTAATGAATAATGTGCGCACCTAAAATGAAAATATCTGCAAATATATAGGTTGGTTTTTATTCCTCCATTGTTAAAGAAAAATAATTATTTTAGCAGCATGCAATCATAAAAGAGGGCTTTTGCCTGATGTGTCTTGTGATGTATGCTAATGTTAAACAAATCAGTGAATTAAGATAAGTTATGAGATGCTTTTTGTTGTAGACGAATTAAGATATCTACCTAACTGCATATAGTAAAATAATTAAACCAAGTTACGATGAACCTTCACGAATACCAGGCGAAACAGATTTTAAGCAGTTTTGGAGTGCCTGTTCCAAGAGGCATAATGGCCGAAACTGTTGACCAGGCTGTAGAAGCAGCAAAGGAAATNNGGCAAGGGTGGTGGAGTTAAACTTGCCAAATCACTTGATGATGCCCGCGATAAGGCAACCAATATTTTAGGAATGAACCTGGTAACCCCGCAAACCGGTGCTGCCGGCAAGCTGGTTCGTAAGGTGCTGATACAGGAAGATGTTTATTACCCGGGGCATTCGCAAACCCGTGAATTTTACCTCAGTATGCTGCTCAACCGGCAGGAAGGCAAAGTAATGATTATGTATTCAACCGAAGGTGGAATGGATATTGAAGAAGTTGCCGAACATACCCCGGATAAAATATTTGTCGAAATCATCGACCGTAAAGTAGGCCTTCAGGCGTTCCAGTGCCGCAATGTGGCTTTCAATCTCGGGCTCTCGGGCGAAGCGCATAAAAACATGGTGAAATTTGTAAAAGGAATTTACGATACCTACATGGGCGCCGATTGTGCCATGCTCGAAATAAACCCGGTGCTTAAGACCAGCGATGACAAAATTCTGGCTGTCGACTGCAAAATGCGGCTCGACGGAAATGCCCTGTATCGTCATCCCGATTATGCTGCTATGCGCGACATACACGAAGAAGATCCTTCGGAGGTAGAAGCCGGGAAGTACAATCTCAACTACGTGAAACTGAATGGTAACGTGGGTTGCATGGTAAATGGTGCCGGCCTGGCTATGGCCACCATGGACATTATCAAACAAAGCGGGGGCGACCCGGCCAATTTCCTCGATGTAGGCGGTACGGCCAATGCCGAAAGGGTTGAACGCGCTTTCCGCATCATACTGAAAGATCCTTCGGTAAAAGCTATACTGGTCAATATTTTTGGAGGTATTGTACGCTGCGACCGCGTGGCACAGGGTATTGTTGATGCGTATAAGAATATAGGCAATATTCCCATCCCGATTATCGTGAGGCTGCAGGGCACCAATGCCGAAGAAGCCAAAGA
>DGQJ01000155.1:18444-25608 GCA_002389705.1 Bacteroidales bacterium UBA4417 | reverse complement strand
ACATATTGATTCCCTTTGTCATCAATGATATCGGAGAATTGCTTCTCGGGGCCCAGGGTTTGCTTCAGTTCCTTAAGGATACCCAGCACCAAACCATTTTCAGTAAAATCTGTAATTTTCATGACTTCATTTTTTTAATGAATAATTTGATAACTACCAATTTAGCAAACTGTTCTGAAATTAAGCCACTGAGTTTTAACCACCTGCAGGCTGCAGGATATGCTCTTGAGTGTTTTTGATTTGTAGCACGAACAGCAAATGAAATAACAATCGGTGCCTGAATTTGTGCGATATGTATTGATACACATAAAACGGGCAACATGAATTACTTTATAGGACAATAATCTAAATATAAATGCAAAAAAATGGGCAAAACCATGTTTGCCCATTTTCTATCACAAAACCGTTGCTAAAATTTAGCTGAGCAAAGTAATATAAATACCCGTTATAATGGCAGTTGTAATTACACCGCTGATGTTGGCGCCAATAGCCTGAGGCAGAATAAAAGCCTGCGGGTTCACTTTCGAAACTTCCTTTTGTGCCACTTTAGCCGTAGTAGGAACACAACTAACCGCTGCAATACCGATAGTAGGATTGTACTTTTTGCCCGAAGCAAAATAGAGGATGTATCCGCCTATGATTCCGCCTATTCCCGAAATCAGCAGGGCCGCTATACCCAGGATAAGCAAAATAAGTACTTTAGGATCGAGCAGCAGGCTGGCTTCGCAAAGTACGCCAAGCAACAATCCCAGCAGGAAGGTTGATCCGTACAAAAGCGGGCCCGAAATAAAGTTCAGCAGGTTGGTTAAACCCGATTCCTTAATAGCTACTCCCACAAAAAGAGAAAGAAACAGAGGGGATGCAACCGGAAACAGGAATGAAAGTACCGTGCATATCAAAACGGCAAACGTAAGTTTCATCCCCGAATTAATTGGCTTTTTCTTGCGTTTGGGTTGTTCGGGTTTAATCCCCCTGATGTGTTTGGGAATCAAAAGCCTGATAAGGTATGGATACCCGCCGTAAGTTAATCCGAGGTACAGGTAGGCAACAACGGTAATAGGAACAAACAGATGCTTGGCCAGGCTTAGCGATGTGAATAAAACCATGGGCCCATCAGCACCGCCAACCATGGCAATTGAAGCTGCTTCCTTAATATTAAGCCCGAAATAGATAGCGATCGGTATGGTTAAGAAAGTGCCCAGTTCGCCAAACATGGCCAGGAACATGCTCGAAAACGGCCTGTCGAGCAGGTAGCTTACATCGAGCATGGCGCCAATACCCATAAAAACGAAACAGGCTATTAATCCGTTGCTGAACATCAGAACATAAATGGGCTGCAGAAAATCGATCTGCATAATATTCATCAGTTGGTCGGGTTCACTAACCATAGGATCGAGAAACAAATTGCCCATAGTGCCATCGGGCATAAACATTACACCGGCGTTAATGGCGGCCATACCAATTCCCATGGGNNGCCCAAAATCATTAAGCCAAACCTGGCAATAATAATAGTTGTACTGGATGCTGCAATGGTACCAAATCCCTGGAATAACTTATAAAAATCGAGACTTTCCATATCTATTTACTCTTAGGCTGAATATTTTTATGCTTCCTTGTATTACGTTTCCGGCGTGGCAGCAGCTTCAACGAACCGTGAAAATCTTCCGAAGGCTCAAAATCATCATTTACACCTTCAAAAAAATCAAACAATTCGGAATGTTCCTTTTCCTCAATAGCTTCCGAAATCAGGTTCAGCTGTTGATGGTGAATTTTATGGATGCTGATAGCCCTTTTGACCAGCCGTTTCGATCTTTCATCAAAAAAACTATTCATCCTCACCGAAGTAAGTAACCTTCGTATCCAGTTTATTAAAAGCGCAACAAACATCGAAATGATGAATGCCAGCACAAACATGATCATAGTTTTTACAAATACATCGCCCATGATAACAACCCTGTTTTAAGATTTTCAGGAAGATTCTGGCTTCCTTACGATGGTGCAAAAGTAGATTATTATCAGTACCAAATTCATCAAAAACAAAAAGAAACTACACTTTAGACAATATATAAATAATTTCACATAACGCTGTATTTCTGTTATTTACAAATATATTTATATCTATTTTTATGAATATTTGCAATCAATTTCCGGAAACGGCAAGCACAACTCAACCACTTTTACTTCACCACTATCCTGGTTTTGGAACCGAATAAAAATCGTTGTTCAGAAAATCATCTTTGTGCGGGATTTCACTTAGCCGAATTATTCCAGTCGCAAATAAGTTTGCTCCTCTGTCCTGCTTATATCCGGGCTTATTGTGTGTCCGGAAGTTGTAAAAGCAAATACCGGATTATTTCCAATTGATCGTCCATACCTGATTTGAGCCATTGCAGTATGGCATTCATATTAGTAGTACCTTTGCCGCGAAACACCAGTTAATGTTCGATAACCTAAATCAGCCATACCCGTTTAACAATAACTTCAAGCATAACCTGCGCACTATCGCTTTTGTGTGCATGAGTTTTATGCTGATAATGCTTTATTTTCAGCCTTTTGGCATTAATTTTCTTGCCTCACCCAAAGATGGCTATTTTGTATTAGCCATGGGTTTACTGAGCGCAGCCAATTTTTTTTTCAATACACTAATTCTTCCAGGGTTATTTCCCAAATTATTCGAATCGCATCGGTGGACAGTTAAAAAGGAACTGATCTGGAATTTCGGGATGTTTGTGCTGCTCATAGTTGCATTTACATTAACGGCCATGTTTTTCAGAATAACAGGCATGCAGACACTTACAGTTTTCAGATCGGGCGCTATTGCATTATTACCGTTGGTACTTTTTAACCTGCTGAATTACAACAATTCGCTTAAATCGAAAGTAAACCAGGTGATTGACAGCGGTCGGCACTGGCTGGCGGAAGAACGTAAAAGCATGCACAGCGATACAAAAGAACTGCATAACGAGATAAATGATCAGGTGCGGATTGTATCAGATAATGGTAAAGAAGTTTTTGAAACTGAATTAAAGAATATCATAGCTATTCAATCGGCAAGCAATTATATCGAGATATTTTACCGCGAAGGAACCATGGTCCGCAAGCAAATGCTCAGGCAAACCCTAAGTAAAGTGGAGTCATTGTTAGCGGCGTACCAGAACATCCAAAAATGCCACCGATGCTGCCTGGTGAATATCGACCAGGTATCGAAACTCAGTGGCAATGCACCTAATTACACCCTCGAGGCCAGCGGACTCCAAATCCGCATTCCTGTTTCCAGGCAAAATGTGTCGAAATTTCGCAAACTCCTTTCGGAAAGGTAGTGTCATTTCCCCATTTCGGCTTATTTCATTTCATCAATAATAGCCATTTTCCTGCTATACAAACAGCAATTAGCAGCCCGGATAAGCACATTTCGCCCCTCTAAAATGTGCATTTCATCCCTAAACCTATCATTTCCGCCCTTTTCCGGCAGTGTAGCCCATTTCCAGGGCAGCATGTAGTATCAGTAGTAATTTTGCAAAAACAAAACACCAGCCTGAACCAAAGATATTCTCTGAAAATTGTAGTTCAACAGGTATTTGTTAAAGCATTTAAACACGAAATGACATGATCAGGATGAAAGAATTAAATATTGGCGGTTTACACATAAATACCCCAATAGTTCAAGGCGGAATGGGTGTTGGAATCTCACTTTCGGGATTAGCTGCTGCTGTAGCGAACCAGGGAGGTGTAGGCGTAATTTCGGCTGCCGGTTTAGGTATGCTTTATAAAGGTTCCGGCGACTACCTGGCAAACTGTATCACAGGCCTGAGGGAGGAAATACGTAAAGCCAGGCAAAACACCCGGGGCATCATCGGAGTCAATATCATGGTTGCCTTGTCCAATTACGACGATCTGGTTAAAACTTCCATCGAAGAAGGCATTGATATTGTCATCTCCGGGGCCGGGCTGCCGCTCGATTTGCCCAAGTATCTTTACCCAGGCTGTAAAACCCGCCTGGTGCCTATAGTTTCGTCGGGGAGGGCTGCCGCTCTTATTTGCAACAAATGGCTTACCAACTATAACTACCTCCCGGATGCCGTAATAGTTGAAGGCCCCAAAGCCGGCGGGCACCTCGGGTTTAAACCTGATCAGATTTTCGACGAAAACTATGCCCTCGAAAAATTAATACCCGAAGTGGTGAAAGCAGTAAACGAAGTTGCAAACATAACTGGCAAACAAATACCTGTTATTGCTGCCGGCGGTATTTACACCGGAGCCGACATTGCTAAAATTATGCGACTTGGTGCTTCGGGCGTACAAATGGGAACCCGTTTTGTAACTACCCACGAGTGCGATGCCTCCAAGGAATTTAAACTGGCCTACCTCAATGCAAAAAAAGAAGATGTGCGCATTATCAAAAGCCCGGTAGGTATGCCAGGCAGGGCTATCTCTTCTCCTTTTCTCGACGAAGTAGAGGCTGGTAAACGCCAGCCCAAAAGCTGCCCTGTGAATTGTATCCGCACCTGCGATATCAGCACTGCCCCTTACTGCATAATTGCTTCGCTCACTTCGGCCCTGCGGGGTAATTTTAACCGCGGCTATGCATTTGCCGGCAGCAATGTTTGGCGCACCGACAAAATAATAGCTGTAAAAGAACTGATGGACCTGTTGAAACGGGAATACAGTGTGTATAAAGAAAAAACCGAACTGGTAACCTGCTAACCTTGCAGATGCCAAATATTCAAATCCTTGCTGCCTGTGGGTGGCAGGGATTTTTTTATGAGCCGGCAGCTACGCCAGCATAGCCTGATGGTTTAGATTTTATTCCCTGGCTGCTGCAGGCGAAAGTACCCTGTCGCGCATCCCTTTCATTACCCGCATAGGAGTTTCGGTTATTACGGAATTGTAAAGCCACCAGGGGACATTGCCGCCGGGATCTACAAATCCTTCGAGCGTAACATGCACATACCCGTTATCCATGGGATGTACGGTCCATTTCTGCCAGTAACTTTTTATCCGCACCAGTCCTTCCTTCTCGGGAACCACGTTCAGCACGGGTTTCGAAGCAACTATCCTGTCCCCGGTTTTAGGGTCGATTGAAATGCTGGCCTCAAGAGCCAGGTCGCGTTTCGAAAAAGGCCAAGGGACATTGTACACCAGGTAATACCTGATTATTTTGTTTTCCTCGAATGCCAGCACCCGTTTCTCAATTATATCCTTATCCCACCATTCGATATTGCGTGCGTCGCCAACAATCAGGTTCACCTTATGTACATCGGCTTTGAAGGTAATTTCGGCTTTAAAAGATTTCAGCTGGCTGTTGGGCTGGTTGCGGGTATAAATTTTAATACCGTCTTTTTCTTTAATAAAATTCCAGCCCTGCCCCCACAGTTGCGGCACTACTGCCAGTTGAAACAATAGAAAAAGAAGAAATACCGGTCCTGATCTCATATCACACTACACACTGAAAGTGAATAATTACAACAGTTTACCTATTGAACATCACAGCCTGATAAAATGTTTAGACGAAGCAATGATATTCAGGAAGATGTGGATTGGCATCATACCTGATGGCTATTAAATAAGTGTAAAGGCGACCTTTCCCGGTTTAATAGCTTTGACACGCAGGAACCTGATAGTTAGCTGGGGATCAGAAAAACTTTGTCGCCTCCGGAGAGTTTATTTTAGCATACAATGCGTCACGCTGAATCCAGCACTTTATCTGATCTCAATCACCTCCCCACCGAACGCCACCACATCTCCTTTACGCAGTTTTTTCCTTTTCTGGTATTCAATGGCATCATTCACTTTTACCTCGCCATCCACAATCCGCTGGTTGGCTTCGCCCCCGGTTTCCACAAGCCCGAGCAGCTTCAGCAGCTGGTTTAATTGAATATATTCGTGGTCAATCAGTTGGAAGTCCATAGAAATTGAAGGGTTTAAAGGGTTCTTTATTCGTTATTCGTTGCTAAAAATTCATGATGAAATATCTTTCAATTTCAGCTTATCATATAGATCTGCCCAGGCGGGGGAAGCCACTCTTTACGCAAAGCACTAGGCACGCTGCACTATGCACAAAGCACTAACCTTCCCTTTTTACTAACCTGTTATACAGCAGCAGCCCCAAAATAGAAGCCACGCCTATCAGGCTGAAAATAAACCAAAGCACCCCCGGCTGGTGAAGTTTGTCGACAAAATGAACGTATAACGTAGCTCCCAGTATACCTCCTATACCGCTGCCAATTACCCCGTACAGGAAAGCATACCCCTGGTAAAGGGCTTTTTTGTCGGCAGGGGCTATCAATCCTACATAGGAATAAAACTTCGGGTGGGCCGTCATTTCGCCAATCGAAAAAATAACGATGCCGATAATAAACACCCAGGAGTAGGTAGAAAGCGAAAGTATGGCCATACCCACCGTTCCCATGGCTATGCCTGCAATCATGGTGGGCAGGGCAGGTTTGTTACGTACAATGTTCGATACCAGCAACTGCAGCAAAATAATACAACCCGAACTGATTACAGTAACATGCTCGGTATCAAATTTCCAGTTGGGATGGGCCACAAACAAACTCAGGAAAACATTTACAGCCCTATTCACCGGTGTCATATCCACGTAGTCTTTCAAATACCATAGCACGGTATCGAACATTTGGAAATACATGATCCAGAAGCCTGAATAAATAAAAATCATCAGCAGGAACCTGTAATCTCTCAGCACCAGGATTATATCCTTAAAAACCTCGGCCAGGGGCTTGGTATTCTGCTGCCGCAATGGTTCGCGGTACACAAAAATGTTCAGCAAGAGCATTGAACCTGTTCCCACGGCAGCCATAATAAAAATATAACTCCAGCCTATACTTTTCAGGTATGGCACCAGCAGCAGAGGAAAAATAAAAGCTCCAAGGTTTATACTCCAGTAATAAATGCCAAAACCGAGCGATGATGTTTTCTCGTCGGTAACCCTGGCTATGGTTCCCGAAATAATCGGTTTAAAAAAGCCGGCGCCCACTGCCATCAGCACCAGGCTCAGGAAAACCATACCATAAGCTGTCGAAATACTGGTAAAAAAGTAACCCGTGCTCATCAGGGTAAATGCCACCATCAGGGTTCGTCGGTAACCAAATCGGTCGGCAAGGCCACCAGCAAGTATGGGAAGGAAATACAGCAAAGGAGTAATGG
>DGQJ01000155.1:3157-18384 GCA_002389705.1 Bacteroidales bacterium UBA4417 | reverse complement strand
GGGGTTGGGGAAGACTGATTTGTCATACGTAAATCGGGAGATTGCATTGTGAAATGCAAAAGAAAGAAAAATATCAACACTGCCCGTTTGGAAATGCGGATGCGGGATGGCGGATTGCAGATTGTGGATTGCGGATTGTGGATTGTCGGGATGTGGGATGGCGGATGTGGGGTGGCGGATGTNNAAACCAGAAACATGAAACCAGAAATCTGAAACCAGAAATTTGTAACTTGCATCAAAATTGAGGCTGATATAAATTTAAATTCATAGGTCATGATCAGGAAATTATTTCTTAACCTTTTGCTTTGTGTTACCGTTTTGCCAGGTTTACAGGCACAGGTAACTTTTATAATTGAATCGTTGCCTGCCAATACACCTCCGCAGGATAACCTGTATATCGCCGGCGATTTTACAAACTGGGACCCAGGGTCAGCACAATATGTAATGCACAAAAACGAACAGGGGAAATGGAGCATTACCCTGCCTGCACAATCAGCCGGGACAGTTATTAAATACAAATTCACAAGGGGCTCGTGGGAAACAGTCGAAAAAGGCGCTTCGGGCGAGGAAATCACCGACCGTACATATACCTTCGGCAGCAGCAGCCAGGTAAGTATTATCATTTATAACTGGGCCGACGGGGGCGGCAGCAACACCTCAACTGCGGCTGCCAATGTAAAAATAATGAGCAGTAATTTTTCCATGCCCCAGTTGAACCGTACCCGCAAAATATGGATTTACCTGCCTCCCGGATACGAAACATCTGGGCTTGCTTACCCGGTGCTGTATATGCACGACGGGCAGAACCTTTTCGATAACCAAACTTCGTTTGCGGGTGAATGGAAAGTGGATGAAGCACTGAACAACCTGGCAACACAAGGAAAAAAGGTGCCTATTGTAATTGGTATTGAGAACGGGGGGAATTACCGCATCGGCGAATATACACCCTGGATAAATCCTGACTATGGCGGCGGCGATGGTGAAAAATATATGCAATTCATCGTCGAAACGCTTAAACCTTATGTTGACCAAAACTACCGCACACTCCCCGATCGCGAAAACACGGGCATCATGGGCAGTTCGCTCGGTGGCTTGATTTCGCATTTCGGGGCCCTTCGGTACCAATCGGTATTTGGCAAAGCCGGTATATTCTCGCCTTCCTACTGGTTTTCCGACAGTGTTTGGAAATTTACCCACGATGCCGGTAAACTAAACAACATGCGCATTTACCAGCTATGTGGCTCCGACGAAAGCAGCGAAATTGATGTTCCCGGCGATATGTACCGCATGAACGATTCACTGGTAAAACTCGGTTTTGCGCAGGTAAATATCTTCAACAAGGTAGTCGCCGGAGGTAAGCATAACGAAAAACTCTGGAGCGAAGCTTTTAGTGAAGCATACCAATGGCTGTTCAACGATTACATCACTTCGTTTGCCGATCCTGTTCAGGATGAGGGAATTACCTGCTATCCAAACCCTGTCACAAACGAGCTTACCTTTAAATCAACCCGAAAAACTCATTTCGATACACTGATCATTATGGATATTAACGGCAAGGTTGTAAAAAACATCAAAGCTCCCGCAAACAATAAAGTGTATGTACGCAACCTCAAACCTGGATCTTATATTTTGAAGTGTATGGCCGGTGAAGTTCGTTTCGAAGGGAAATTTATTAAAAAATAGCTATTTCGAACTCTGTATTCCCTGCCAGCAACCAATCATAAGTATACCCATATCCTTTAAACTAAAAAGTCCCGCTCAATACGAACGGGACTTTTTAGTTATCGTTTGCAACGATTATTTACCAATCGTCACATCAAGGCCTATAGCAAGCAGCCAGTTTGATTTTGAATATTTTTCGTTAACCGGGATGTAGGTGTTTCCAAGTTTATGGTTAAAAGATTTGGAATCGTCTAAATAGAAAGTAAAAAGACTCCCGAGATTCAATGATACAGCCGGCGAAATTTTGTACTGACCGCCAAAGCCTACGGTGTTCGAAGTAAGGCTGTAGCTGAGATCATTCTGGTACGATTCTGTTACACCTGTTTGCGCACGCAGGTATCCCGCCGAAACCAGGAATTTGTCGGTAATGTTATATTCAAGCCCGAGTGCCAGTTCGAAGTAATTTTTATCGATAACCGATTCATTGGAAACATAGTTGCCCAGGGTGTCTTTTTTGCCATAATCGGCACTCTTGTCGAAATAGTAATTAAAGCCTAACGATGCTGATAATTTTTTGGTTATGGGGTAAGATGCGCCAATTGAGAGTAAGGCAGGCATATCCGATCTGGATTTTGCACCATCAGGGAATGAGCCAGTTCCATCAACCTTGGTTTCGTTGGTTAATTCAATTTTAGTCAGGAACTCGTATTTCACCGCCAGGGTAAGTTTTTCGGCAATGGTAAAGTTACCGCCAATAATCGGGGTAAAACCGGTACCTTTCTGCACAGCGTCTACTGACTTATCACTTGCTGCAACTGGCAACCCCGTCATCTGAGCAGCCCCCGCGGTAGCTTGAGCAGCTGTTGAAGTGTACACAACCTGCGAGGTATTGATAGGTGTAGATACAGGTTGGCCAGCCTTAACCAATGCAGTTTCGAAACCATTCTTCTGAGCTTCGGATATATACCCTGCTTCAAATGCCTGCGCATAAGTTAGAGCACCCAAACCTGCAGAAGTAAGTTGACCAGCACCTGCAGCAGCAGTATTATAGCTTGCAGCTACAGCTGTATAATAAGCAGTTCCTTCTGAACTAAACTTTTGATCGTCAGCACGTATAAAATCTCCTGATGTAAATGAAGTGTTTTTTGTCGGGTTAATCATAATATTGGTAATGGAACCTTTGTAGGTATTTTTGGCGGTAACAAGCCGAACACCTGCAAAAAGCGACACTGCCGGGTTTATTTCGTACGATACACCAAACTGGTAGCCAAAAAATATCGAAGTGCCTTCGAAATTAATATCGGCCTTGTAATCACTTACGCCAAATCCTGGGGCTAGCTTAGGTTTTAAATCAGAAATCGGCATCTCAAATGATGGCAACCCTGTATCATACTGGGCACCTCCCCCTCCGCCAACCGGATTGAAACCAAAAGATATAGCCAGTTTGTTTACCTTATACGCTGCATAAATGCCAGGGAAAAAAGGTGCAGTAACGTCGCCGGTGTATTTGGCATTGGGTGCTCCATGTAAGTAAAGGTAATCGTTATTTACATCTTTAACCTGGAAAATGGATTGGTTGTTAAGCGACAGGTGAAATCCATTGCGAAGCTTGGTTAAGCCGGCAGGATTATAATAAACGCCATCGATACTCAACGAAGCATTCCTGGCAAGCATACGGGCATATGCTGCACTTTGGTTAGTGTTTGTCATAATTCCACCAGCCATAAGACCTGTGCTTAACAGTGCTGCTGAAAACGAAAGCAGTAGTTTTCTTTTCATTTGATCAGTTTTGGTTAATTAATTTGCCAATAGCAGATTTTGAAGCAGCCAAAATATACACATTTTTCGATAATTGCAAATAAAATTGAATACCAGTACATTACAAACTTACGGAACCTCAACTCATTCAAGACTTTACATATGTAACAAAATATCTACAATTTGTTAACAATTCATTTTTCTCTAAAACAGAATATAAACTATCTGTTTTGTACGACAAAATCTGGCTTTATAGCTAATTGCAATGGTGATAAAATTTTGGTGAGGAAATGGGGAAAATTTTTGGTTGGCAGCATCTTAGTAAAACCATGGTAAATATTGCTGCATATGGTTTATGCCGGGAATTAAAAAAAATACAAACCCCCAATTTTGGCGTCAGCATCCCGCATAATTATTCATAATAATTTGATTTTCAATATAGCCCATTCATTTTATCCTTACCTTTGTCCACTGATGCCAAAGGTAATACCAGAAGCATCACATACATCGGACTAATAATCAATAGCTTAGAAATAATCTAAAAAATTATTGAAAAAAAATTGCGTTTTTTTTTCACGACTATTGCCCGGTTAAAAAAAAGTATTACCTTTGCAGCCTCAAAAACGAGAAGGTCCGTTCGTCTAGGGGTTAGGACGTCAGGTTTTCATCCTGGTAACAGGGGTTCGATTCCCCTACGGACTACTAATAACACTTTAAAGTTTAACAATGGCAAATCATAAGTCATCCCTCAAAAGGATCAGAGCAAACGACAAAAAAAGGCTTCGCAACCGCTATTATGCAAAAACTATGCGTAATGCTATAAAAGGTTTCCGTGAATTAGAAGACAAATCGGTTGCTACTGAAAAACTGCCTTCGCTGGTTTCTCTTATTGATAAACTTGCAAAGAAAAGTATCATTCACAAAAATAAAGCTGCGAACCTCAAATCGAAGCTCACTAAAAAAGTGAATGCGCTCTAAGCCAAAAAAACTTACTTTTAAAAGCCTCCTCCCGGAGGCTTTTTTGTTTTATTTAGTTTTGTATTTTTAGCTCATTAATCTGCTTTGTTTTAATTCGGTTTAATATGGATAAAATATCGAAATTATCAATAAAACAATGGGCTGAGGATGATAAACCCCGCGAGAAACTTTTACACAAGGGCCCTTCGGCACTCAGCAATGCCGAGTTAATAGCAATACTCATCGGGTCAGGAAACCTCGACGAATCAGCTGTTGAACTGTCGAAACGCATTATGAACGATGTAAACGACAATTTTGCCGAACTGGCCCGGCTAACCTTACACGACCTACAAAAATACAAGGGTATCGGCGAGGCTAAAGCAATAACCATTGCTGCCGCCCTGGAGTTGGGCAGAAGACGAGCTGCCACTGTAACACAGGAAAAACCACAGGTGAAAGACAGTAGATCGGCATTTATCCTTTTTCAGAAAGAACTTGGCGACCTGAATTACGAAAGTTTCTGCATACTACTGCTGAACCGGGCCAACAAGGTACTGAAAACTATACGCATAAGCGATGGAGGAATAACCGGCACCGTGGTTGACCAACGAAGGGTATTTAAGCTGGCACTCGATCACAATGCCACTTCTATTATTTTAGGGCACAACCATCCCTCTGGTCAGCTTACCCCAAGCGATGCGGATATCCTGTTAACCAAAAAGCTGAAAGAAGCCGGTGTAGTGCTCGATGTTCCGGTGCTCGATCATATTATTGTTGGCGATGGTAATTATTATAGCTTTGCAGACGAAGGAATCATGTAAATTTGCACAACCACAGGAAATGCTGCATAGCACTCCTGGAGTTTAGTATTTCAAATAATCATTACACTTGATGCTTAAAATTGTTACCGTTGTGGGTGCCAGGCCCCAGATCATAAAAGCAGCCGCACTCAGCCGAGCTATCAGAAATTTTTTCGCCAGCCAGATATCAGAAATTATTATTCACACCGGGCAACATTACGATGCCAATATGTCGCAGGTGTTTTTCGAGGAATTAGGAATCCCTGATCCGCATATAAATCTCAATATTGGTTCAGCTTCGCACGGCAAACAAACCGCGCAGATGCTGCAGGGAATAGAAAAGGTGCTTCTGGACGAGAACCCCGATTATATCGTACTTTATGGCGACACCAATTCAACCCTGGCCGGAGCCATGGCTGCCAGCAAAATGCATATCCCGGTAGTACATATCGAAGCAGGTTTGCGCTCGTTTAATAAAAGTATGCCTGAGGAAATTAACCGGATCATGTGCGACCACGCCTCTACCCTGCTATTTGTTCCAACACAGGCAGGAATAAAAAATCTTGAGCGTGAAGGATTTGTTACCGGGGCCCAGGCTCCTTTTTCGGCCGATAAACCAGGCGTGTTTCATTGCGGAGATATTATGTTCGACAACCTGGTGTATTTTAGCGAAATAGCCGGCGAAAAAACCGATATCATGCAAAAGCTTAAACTATCGGAAAATAAATACGTGCTCTGTACCATACACCGCGATAACAATACCGATGTTCCTGAACGGTTAGAGCAGATTTTCAGCGCCATGTGCCATATTGCCGAAAACATGCACTTCGATGTTGTTATCCCGTTGCATCCGCGTACTTCAAAAATTATTGAAAACAAATTACCTTCCGGCTTATTCAGCCGATTGTCAGGCAACAAAAACATCCACCTGGTACCGCCGGTTTCGTACCTCGAAATGATCATGCTTGAAAAAAATGCAAGACTGATACTTACTGATTCTGGTGGCGTGCAGAAAGAAGCTTATTTTTTCAAAAAACCGTTGGTGGTGGCCCGCCCCGAAACAGAGTGGATAGAGGTTATTGAAAACGGAGCCGGTATAATAGCTGATGCCGATAAAACTAAAATTATTGATTCGGTACAGCATTTTATTGACCATCCTTTGCTTGACTTTCCGAATGTTTTTGGCGATGGACATGCGGCTGAATTTATTTGCCGGACAATGCTGGTAAACAAACCTTGCGTATAATCTCTGTTAACTAAAACTTGCTTATTAATCCGGTTATACGCCGGTCGACAATTTTGCAATTAATAAATCATATCATTTTTATAATCTTATACTTATGAAAATCAACTGTTTGATGTTTTCCTTTATTGTATTGGCCCAAATTACCTTTGCTCAGATCGGTTTCGAAAAAGGCTATTTTATAAACAACAACAACCAGCGGATTGATTGCCTGATAAAAAATTACGATCAGAAAAACAGTCCAACAGAAATAGAATATAAAACAAGCGGGAATGCTGAACCACAGAAAGCAGGAATAGTTTCAATAAAAGAGTTCAGTATAGCCGAATATTCAAAATTTATCAGGGTAGAAACAAATATTGACAGGTCTTCGAGAGAATTATCTAAGCTAACAAACAAAAGCAGTCCTGAATGGTCGTATGAGATGTTGTTTCTCAGAGTACTCATCGAAGGCAAAGCATCACTTTATTTGTATGAGGACCAAACCACGTACAGGTTTTTCTATTCTTCTTTTGCTGATACCAGCATCAGGCAATTAATTTATAAGGAATATCTTTCAGATGATGACAAATATTTATTAACTAACAATGGGTTCCGGCAACAACTTTGGAATGATGTCAGGCATGAAAATGCTTCAATAAGTTCAGTAGAAAATATTCAATATTCGGAAAGTGCACTAAAAAAATATTTTAACACATACAACCATTCAAATGGCAGTGCAACAGAAGAATTTAAAGCCAAAGACACAAAAAGCCCGCTTAGGTTAAAGTTCACTTCAGGATTTACGTTGTCGTCGGCATCATTTTCAGTTACTGACACCCCCTATAAAAACACTGAATTTGGTAAAGAGATTGATTACAGGCTTGGGATTGAAGGAGAATATATTCTACCTGTTAATAAAAGCAAATGGAGCATAGTATTGGAACCCTCCTATCAGCATTATAGTTCGAAGTCGGAAAACTATCTTGGAGATGCAGAAATAGAATACCAGTCGCTGGAATTTCCATTGGGGCTCCGGTATTATGTCTTCATAAATGAGAAGCTCAATATGTTTACAAATGCATTCTATGTATTTAATTCGGGTCTGAATTTTAATTCAGCCATTACTTTTTATTACCAGGGAGCTAAACCTATAATTATTGATACTAAAAGTTGCCTGGCCTTTGGAATAGGTGTAAATTATAAGAGGCTCAGTTCAGAAATACGAATTAATTCAACCCGGAATATTGTTAGCAGGTACACTTATCACTCAGAATATCAGGTAACTTCTTTCATAATTGGGTTTCGGATTTTCTAAAAAAGCTTGTGTTGTATAATTACCGTTTCAAGTATAATGAATTTAACATGAGAAAAACCAAACTCGATAATAATTATCTAACGACTTGTTGGTTACTTAAAAAGAATTTGTACCTTTGCACTCCATTTGTAAAAATCACATAGTAAAATCACTAATTAAAAGGAAAACAAATGATTAGACAGTACGAAGCCGTTTTCATTATGACTCCCGTTTTATCTGATGAACAGATGAAGGAAACGGTAAGCAAATTCCAGAAGTTCCTTACTGATAAAGGCGCTACAATTATTAACTCCGACAACTGGGGCCTTCGCAAGTTGGCTTATCCTATCCAGAAAAAATCGACCGGTTTTTACCACCAGTTCGANNGTTCTCGACAAACATGCTGTTGCATACAGCGAAAAACGCCGTGCCCGCAAAGCTGCTAAAGCTGAAGAAAAAGCACAGGCTTAATTGTAACCTTTAAAAATCAGAAAAATGGCCACACAAGGAAATTCGGATATTAAATACCTGACTCCCATTACGGTTGACGTCAAAAAGAAAAAATACTGCCGTTTCAAAAAAAGCGGTATAAAATACATTGATTACAAGGATGCAGACTTCTTGCTCAAGTTTATCAACGAGCAGGGTAAAATTTTACCACGCCGGTTAACTGGTACAAGCACCAAATACCAGCGCAAGGTGGCACAGGCTGTTAAACGCGCCCGCCATTTGTCATTATTACCCTATGTTGCAGACTTATTAAAATAACAGGAGGCTGAAATGGAAATTATTCTTAAAAAAGATGTAACCAACTTAGGTTACGCAAACGACGTAGTAACAGTTAAA
The DNA here is from genome assembly GCA_002389705.1 of Bacteroidales bacterium UBA4417. Taxonomy (GTDB): domain Bacteria; phylum Bacteroidota; class Bacteroidia; order Bacteroidales; family UBA4417; genus UBA4417. Next base: position 9,842 of record DGQJ01000155.1, on the reverse strand, counting down.
GACGGCTATGCCCGCAATTTTCTTATTCCGCAGGGTTTTGCTGTTATGGCAACCGAATCGAGCAAGAAAGTAAATGCTGAGGACCTCCGCCAGAAATCGTTCAAAGCTCAGAAAGCACGTGCCGAAGCTGAAACAGTAGCTAAATCATTGGAAGCTACTTCGGTAAAAATTGGTGCTAAAGCTGCTGAAACCGGAAAAATTTATGGTTCGGTAAACGCTATCCAGATTGCAGATGCACTGCGCGATCAATATAAAATTGATATCGACCGCAAGAAAATTCATGTGGATGGCGAATCAATCAAAGAAATCGGCAATTACACCGCAAGCATTCGTTTACACAAAGATATCCAGGTAAATATCAACTTCGAAGTTGTAGCTGAATAATCTTAACGTACAGCAACTAAATATTTGCTAACTTAATCCCGGTTTAACCCGGGATTTTTTTTATGCTTTCTCACAACCAGATNNAAATACATCAATTCGCTGAAAATCAAAAAATTCCGCCAGCAACACGGTACATTCATTGTTGAGGGCGAAAAAGGTGTAAGCGAACTTCTCGCAGGACCGCTGAAAACGGTCAGCATATTTGCATTGAATGATTGGCTTGTACAAAACGAGCATTCACTTCAGAGCCGGGATATTAATTACCAGCTTATTACTGCTGATGAGCTCAAAAAAGTGAGCGACCTGGTTACACCTAACCAGGTACTTGCCATCGCAGAAATGCCAGTAACCACCGTTCCGGATCCATCGGCTTTTACAGGCATGGCACTTGCATTGGATGGCATCCGCGATCCGGGGAACCTTGGAACCATGATCAGAACCGCCGACTGGTTTGGCATCAGGCAAATAATTTGCTCAGCCGATTCGGTAGATATGTACAATCCGAAAGTGGTTCAGTCGACCATGGGATCTTTTGGACGTGTTAACGTTACCTATACCGATCTTGAGGCATTTTTTGCTACATTGCCGGTGGATATCCCGGTTTTTGGGGCCTTGCTCCAGGGTCCCGACATCACTGTAAAGAAATTTACCAGGGCAGGAATCATCCTGATTGGATCAGAGTCGCACGGTATATCCAAAAACCTGATTCCTTATGTAAATGAGCCCATTCACATTCCGCGGTTTTCTGACTCAGGCTCTGATAATCAGGCAGAATCACTTAACGCATCAATTGCCAATGGAATTATATGTTTTGAAATTTGCAAACAGCTTTTCAAAAATAATTTTTGATATTTAATGTATTATATGTAAAATTCACTAAATTTTAGCTTAAATTTGTAGGTGATTGTTAATCATAAAAAAAAACCGTGGCCCCTTTATCCAAACTTATCAATTATCATATAGAGGAACTGAAAAGGATGGAAAACCTTTCGGAGCGAACAAAAAATGTATGTATTGAGGGTTCCCTGGATACATTGTTCAAAATTCTCTATTATTATCTGGAGCGGAATACTTTCTGCGATATCAGAAATTGTGGCCTGAAAACAGACCAGGAACTGGTAACCCTGTCGAAGAAATACCTTGGTATTTCGGGACTCACACTCGAGGACCTGAGGATGAATGAACCATTACTCGGGTTCGAGGATTTTAAGCTTTTTTGTTATGTTAACTTCAAAGTTCCGTCGGAAGTTACCGAAGCATACAAGGATGCTTTTATTTCGAAGGAATTCCCCCTGTTCAGTTATGTACAAACCATGATCAGGTACATTTTAAATGAGCGGGAGCAGTACATTTTTAACAACAACTACGGTTTCCTGCAAAAATCACAGAAACGTACCCTGCAGGCTATTGGTGATCATTACAGCATTACACGGGAACGCGTGCGGCAGATCTCGCAGAAAGTTCCGGATAAGGTTTTTGCTGCCATAACCAAAATATCGCACAGGTTTGTAAATATCGACAAGCACTTTGATTATGGCCTTGACCTGAAAAAAGAGATAATGGTAATCAGCCAGGAACTGGTTGACCAGATAAACCAAAGAGAAAACCTGACTTATACCGGGAAACTGTATTCGCTGGTTTTCGCGGGTATTTTTCAGCGTTATTTTATCACCACACAGAGTATTGAGAATAACTACCACCATTACTACCTTGTAAGCCGAAAATATAAAGATGTGTTTAACTTCAAAGCGTTTATTGCAGATATTGAAGAACGCATCTCGGTGAGAATGGTGAACGACATTCCTGTGGATATTATGACATACCTGAACCAGTTTGCATTGCCGGGGCAGGTGGTAAACGACAGGCTGAAACAGATTTGTAAAAGAATAGCGACCGAAGAATTCGGACTTGGGTATGATAAAACGAATATTATCTTTAAACGTAACTCGCTGGTTAAGCTTTCGGAACACATAATAAGTATACTGGCAGCAGTAGGCAGGCCTATGAAGCTTACCGAGATTTGCAAAGAACTTAAAAACCGCTCAAAAAGGATTCCGCCAAACATTGAATCGCTACGTTCGTCGATACTGAGTATTGAAGAAGTTGCTGCCATCGGAAAAACAAGCACCTATGCCCTTAAAGAATGGGATACTGTTAAAACAGGGACCATTAAAGAACTGGTAAAGGAATTTCTCGAAGCTAATCCTGATCCAAAACATATTTCGGAAATCGCAGCTTACGTTAATAAGTTCAGAAGAACTTCAGACAAAAATATTCTCTCGAACCTGAAACTGGATAAAACCAATACTTATGTATTTTTTAAGCTGGGATATATCGGGCTTAAATACAAGCAATACAAAAATATACAAATTCAGAGCGACAAAAAAACGAGGGGGCGCAAGCCTAAAAACCCGGTTGATGAGAATCAATTAAACTTACTTTAAACAAAAACCTAAATTGCCAGTTTTAAAAGCTGACAGACGGGCAATTTAGAATTTTAAAATCGAAAAATGTTAAAACTGATCATTGTTACCACCATACTGCTTGCCTTAGCTTTTGCCGGTATTGCAATAAAAATGTTTTTCTTCAAAGGTGCTGAATTCCGAAAATCGTGCAGCAGCATTGATCCAGGCACAGGTAAGCGGATGGGCTGCAGTTGTGGCGGCGCTGAAAATTCAACCTGCGAGAACCGGTAACACAGTTATACAAGAGAAAAAAAAGTTGTCGTAACCCGACAACTTTTTTTATTAATCAATCTGCCAACGCCATACACACATCCAATACAAGAATGGATTAAATCCCGTACTGCTCAGGATTGATATTGGATTTTGACAAGGCAATCATATACCACCATTCTGCATGGCACCCTGACCAAGCCTGGCACCCGGATTTTACCTAACTTCGCCGTAAAACAAAAAAACATACTTTGATTCCAAAAATACTTCAGGCACTCCAGATCAATGCCCTCAATTCAATGCAATTGCAGGCAATTGAAGCCATTAAAACACATGATGATGTCATATTGCTCTCTCCTACCGGTTCAGGCAAAACGCTGGCCTTCCTGATCCCGGTGCTGAAACGCATCAATGAACGTATTGAAGGTATACAATCACTTATATTGACCCCATCCCGCGAATTAGCGCTACAGATTGAACAGGTATTCCGATCAATGAATACCGGGTTTAAAGTGAGTTGTTGTTATGGAGGGCATAAAATGAGTATTGAGAAAAATAACCTGGCTGAGCCCCCTGCCCTTCTCATAGGAACACCAGGCCGGATACTCGATCACATCAACCGGGGGAATATACATTGCGATAGCATTCACACGCTTGTGCTCGATGAATTTGACAAATCGCTCGAACTGGGCTTCAGGGATGAAATGTCGGCGATAATCGGGAATTTAAAAAACATAAAAAAGCGGGTACTGACCTCAGCTACCAGGTCTGATGAAATTCCTGCCTTTACCGGAATTACCCATCCTTTTATTTTAGATTTCCTCATCGAAAACCATGCTGCGCAACGGTTAAACTGCAAACTTGTGAGATCGGTGAATAAGGATAAACTTTCGTCCTTGTTCCAGTTGCTCTGCCATTTGGGTGGCGAACCTACTCTGGTATTCTGCAACCACCGCGAAGCAGCAAAGCGTGTCAGCGATTCGCTAACCGACAGCATGGTTATAAATGGTTATTTTCACGGTGGTCTTGAGCAACATATCCGCGAGCGGGTCCTGGCAAAGTTCCGTAACGGAAGCTGCAACATACTTGTCTGCACTGATCTTGCTTCGAGGGGGCTTGATATCCCCGAAATCAGGCACATTATTCATTATCATTTGCCTGCCAGCGAACAGGCTTATATTCACCGCAACGGTCGAACAGCACGTATGCATGCAAGCGGGGATGCATACCTGATACTGAGTACTGAGGAAAGCGTTCCTGACTATATAAAAGATGAATTGATCACCATTGAATTGCCCGATACCCGGATACTGCCCCCAAAGCCAGACTGGGCGACCCTTTACATTGGAAAAGGAAAGAAAGATAAGCTCAACAAGGTTGATATTGTTGGTTTCCTGATGCAGAAAGGAAAATTAAAAAAGGAAGAAATCGGGCTGATTGATGTGAAAGACTTCTTTTCGTACGTGGCAGTAAAACGAACCCGGATGGGCGAATTGCTGTGGCTGGTACGCAACGAAAAAATAAAAAACATGAAAGCGGCTATCGAAGAATGCGATTAACCCTTATTCTACAGTAACCTATCAGAACAATAAGCTTGCCTGTTCCCTATTTTGCAGTTATGTATGCCGTAAGATCAGATTGCAGAATATCGTATAATTCCTTCATATTTTCCTGCCTGGTTTCGCAGAACAGGAAACCGAAGAGCGGGAATTTACTGAAATCAGCTTTTCGTAATTCAAGAGGATTTTCAAAATCAGCAAGGATTTTTTCGTAATCAAACGATTGGATTTGACTGCCATTTTTACCGGTGCTGTTGTTGAGTACAATATTGCTGTACACCAGCCCTTCCCTGCCTTTCAGCAGGGTTTTCCAGTCGGGGATCACCTGCCTGAACAAATACTCGTAAATATTAATGCCAAAGGCATACCAGGCCAAGTCGGGAGTGGAACACCAGCCACCAAAACGCAACGGATTCACTTCGATGGGTGCAACGGTTCCGCCGGCTGTTATGCGAACCTCAACATGAGCCGGGAAATTACTAAGAACAGCCCGTTTGCCAATTTCAGATAAAAAATCAGTGAGCGGAGCTAAATACTGTTCAACAATTTCTTTGGAAGTGATATAAACCCTGTCGTTCACATCCTTGCCGGAGGCAAAAATATGTTTCATCATATTTAAAATCACGGGCGTCCCATCGTAGTTAAAATAGCAGTCAATAGCAAACTCGTCGCCTTCGATACATTCCTCAATAATAAACTCACCGGTATGTAATACCTCGGGCGGATATAAATCCTTAATCAGGTCTATTTCACCCAGAATTGCCCTAATGGTTTCGGTCCATTCCTCTCTTTTTTCTACTTTAAATACCCCAAGGCTGAAAAAACCAACAGCTGGTTTTATTATGAAAGGAAGCCTGAATCCGCTAATATCAAGAGAACTGATGCTGTTAAAATCGACACGTTTATAAAAATACCCCGGAAAGAGGTCGCTCAGCAAATCCCGGAAATCGGCTTTATTTTTAAATAGCTTTATTTTCCCAGGCAAATGTGTATGCTGAAGGTTCTTCTCGATCCAGCTGATAGAATTTTCAGAATTGGTGTAGAGTATTGGGTTTCCACTTCCATTAAATTTATCGGCCACCGCTGATTCGGGCACCAGGTTCAGGTTACGGTCGGATGCAAGCTCGCTGGCCACCTGGGTATGCACAACGGGTATACGGCTATTTTCGAGTGTTTTCAGTAAAAATTCGGAGATATAGGGTTTTTCGAGCAGGATCATCAGCGGCTGGGTAAATTAATTGTTTTGATTTAGAAGAATTAGCACACAGGAACATTTGAGGCCGCAATATTATGGTTGCAGCAACAAAAACAGCAAGCATTCAATTTTAGACCATCGTGACCGTGCTTACCTTACAGCTCTTTTTTCGAGTTCATCGCGTTTCAGGGTAACCAGGTGTCCGATAGGTTTACCATCGCGGTAAGTTTTCAGGCGAAGTGTAATGGGTCCTTCGGGAAGCACCAGTGGCTGAGAGTATTTCGACGTGTACTTGTCGGGCATGGCATCGTCAATCGTATAGTATACTTCAAGGCCGGGAGCCTCGGTTTCGATGGTTAAGGTCAATATCCCATCCTTCAGTTTGGTTTTTATAACAGGATCGTAAATGGCTTTAGCGTAGTTTACTTCTGCAATATCAGATCTTTCGAACTGGTTTTCGACGCGATTAATAAAGCCATCCCACGATTTGGCTGCTTTTGGTGACCAGTAAACCTCGGCCAGGGCCCAGGCACGCGGATAAGTCATATACTGAGCGTGACGTAGCGAGGGCACCTGTTCAGTCCATAGGTTGCCTTGTCCGCCGAGGATATATTTTGCATCCACGCCATCGGGAACAGGTTCGAAACTGTAACATTTATTCAGTCTCAGGCTTGCATAAATGGGAGGATCAACCGTGCGCTCACCCTGCACATAATCGAGGTAAGCGAAGGTTGTAGGAGACATTACCACATCGTGACCCATTTTTGCTGCTTCAATACCGCCTTTTACACCTCGCCAACTCATAACCGTGGCCTCAGGTGCTATGCCTCCATCCAGAATTTCGTCCCAGCCAATCAGTTTTTTGCCTTTTG
>DGQJ01000155.1:0-3129 GCA_002389705.1 Bacteroidales bacterium UBA4417 | reverse complement strand
TGTATATAACTGCCCGGGAAAAGCGCGGCTACTTCCGTAAATACTTTATCCAGAAACACATACACATTTTCATCCGAAGGATTCAGGGCATTTTCGATTTTCATTTTAAAAGTTCCGTTGCCGTACCATTCCGAAAACGGCGAACCCGGGCTTACCCTGGTGCTGGTGTCCTTTTTACAGCTGAGTTCAGGATATGAGGCAATGGCAGCCATGCTGTGACCGGGAACATCAATTTCGGGCACTATGGTTATGTTTCTCTCAGCTGCGTATTGTACAACCTCACGGATATCTTCCTGGGTATAAAAGCCTCCGTCGGTAGCCTTTTCTCCCGGTTTAGGAAAGCTTCGGTCGCCGAAATGTCCATGCCGCTGTACGCGCCATGCCCCAACTTCAGTAAGTTTTGGTAACGACTTTATCTCAATCCGCCAGCCTTCATCGTCGGTAAGGTGCCAATGGAAGGTATTAAATTTCCAGCGGGCCATTTCATCAATATACTTCTTTACATCTTCCTTGGTGAAGAAATGGCGGCTTACATCGAACATCAGTCCACGCCATCCAAAACGGGGATAATCGGTAATCTGCACAACCGGGATTGTCCATTTTGCTTGCACAGGCTGTTTACTTTCTATTTCTTTAGGTAAGAGTTGCAGCAAGGTTTGCATGCCATAAAAAAGACCTGCAGGCTGATTTGCATATATCGTTATGTTTTTAGAGGTAGCCTTTAAGGAATAACCTTCCTTCCCCAGCTGCTGGTCGGGGTTGCTGTTAAGGATCAATTGTATGGTACCTTTGGTTCCCTGCGATGCTTTGAGTGCAAATGCAGTTGCCTGATTTAGTTTTTGAACCAGCATTTCTGCTACAGCACGGCCCTCGGCCTTATTGTAGGTAACTTTTGACGATTTTGTCAGGGTAAAACTTCCACTGCCCTGTTGAATACTAACCGGCTGGGGAATAAGGTTGATTTTGCTGTTTTGGGCTGCTGCCGAAACAACTGTGATTGTCATCACCAGGAGCAAAAGTTTTTTCATAAACAGAAATTGCTGGTTAATAATCTATTCTTGAACTGTTATCAGGCGTTATTTACTCTTCTTGATTAGTTTCTGAAATCCTTTGGTATAAAAGGTTTGGTTGCTTCCATCGGGGGCAGTGTATATGAAGTAAGCATCAAGCCTGGGATGTTTTTTTAGGAACTCTTTACCTTTATCAACACCCATAACCATAAAAGCGGTAGCATAAGCATCTGCGGTCATACAATCTTTTGCCAGCACCGAAACACTCAAGGTGGTATGTGTAACAGGAAATCCCGTTGCCGGATCTATTTCATGCGAATACCTTTTGCCGTTCTCTTCAAAATATTTGCGATAACTTCCGGAAGTTGAAATAGCTACATCCTGCAACGCAAGCACTTCCTGAATTATTTTCGGATCGTCAGCATTTTTTGAAGGCACTTCGATGGCTACATTCCATTTTTCGCCGCCGGGTTTGGTGCGCCTTGCCAATACTTCGCCTCCAATATCGATCAGGTACGACTGAATGCCTTTCGAATCGAGGAATGCAGCCACAACATCAACAGCATATCCCTGGGCAATGGCATTAAAATCGATACGGATACGCGGATCGGTTTTTACCAGCTTCCCGCTGTCGAGCATTACTTTATGAAAACCAACAAATTCGAGAATGCTATCCACTTTTTGCCGGTTCATGTTAACACGGTTCTGCTGGCCAAATCCCCATGCCGAAACAAGTGGACCCACTGTGATATCAAAGGCTCCGAATGTTTTTTCCGAAACTTCCATGGCTTTCTGAAAAATGGTGGTAAACATTTTATCGGCCCTGGCTGCAGTGTCATTGTTATTCAGCCTCGAAATAATTGAATTAGGTTTGTAAGTGGAAGCCGTTGAATCGAACCTCCGCAACAACGAATCGATTGAAGGTTTATAATTCGCGCTGTCGTTAGCATAATACGTTATGGCATAATAGGTGCCTTGTGTTTCGCCACCAAACTTAACGAGCACAGGTTCCTTACGGTGCCGGCACGATACCAGCAAAAGCATGGAAAGAAAAACCAGAAAATAAATTTTGGACAGAAATCGATTCATTGTCAATACTTTAAGAATAGAGTTAGCAGATCCGGATTTTGTAGCGAAAATAATGAAAAAAGCCGGCTAAATAGCCGGCCGGGTAACATTATCCTCCAAAATCGTCGAGGGCTATATTTTCGGGTGGAACGCCAAGCTGGTCGAGCATATTCAATACAGCCGCATTCATCATGGGTGGGCCACAGAGGTAGTATTCAATATCTTCAGGGACCTGATGTTTTCCCAGGTAATTTTCGAGTACAACCTGGTGAATAAACCCGGTATATCCTGTCCAGTTATCTTCCTTCAATGGTTCGCTGAGTGCCAGGTTAAAACTGAAATTGGGATTTTTTGCTTCAATATCCCTGAATTCATTTTCATAAAACACTTCGCGTAACGAACGTGCCCCATACCAGTAACTGGTTTTGCGGGCTGTTTTTTTGGTAAGAAACTGGTCGAATATCATGGAGCGCAGCGGGGCCATTCCGGCACCTCCGCCAATGAAAATCATTTCCCTGTCGGTATTTTTCACGGCGAACTCCCCATATGGTCCACTTACCATCACTTTATCACCAGGTTTTCTCGAAAAAATGAACGAAGAGCATACGCCCGGGTTCACTTGTTGGAATTGATTTTTCGACCGATCCCAGGGTGGAGTGGCTATGCGGATGTTGAGTTTAATAATATTTCCTTCGGCCGGATGGTTCGCCATGGAATATGCCCGGAACACAGGTTCAGGATTTTTCATTTTCAGGCTCCACATTTTCAGTTCATCCCAGTCGCCGCGGTATTCCGGTTCAACCTCCATATCCCGGAAGTCAACTTCAATCTTAGGGACATCAATCTGGATATAGCCCCCGCTCACGAAATCAAGATCTTCGCCATCAGGAAGTTTTACTACAAATTCCTTTATAAAAGTTGCCACGTTGCGGTTCGAAATCACCTCGCATTCCCATTTTTTAATCCCGAAAATTTCTTTCGGAATTTCAATCTTAAGGTTTTCGCGAACCTTCACCTGGCAGCCCAGCCGCCAGTTATCGTGAATCTGTTT
>DGQJ01000113.1 GCA_002389705.1 Bacteroidales bacterium UBA4417 | reverse complement strand
CGGTTAATGGAAGTAATGCTTCACTGGAATTTTAATTACAGCATTATTGCTTCGGCTATTATTGTGCTGGTTTACACTTACCTGGGCGGGCTGAAATCGGCTATTTACAATGAGGTACTTCAGTTTTTCCTGATCGTGATCGGCTTTTTACCCCTGGTAATTATCGGTTTGCAGGATGTAGGCGGCTGGGACGGGCTTACCATGCGACTGAACGAAGTTGCCGTTCAGAAAGGGTATGAAGCCGGCACCTGGACAAGCACCTGGAAATACCTGGGTTCGGCAGCCACAAACCCCATGGGTGTAGATTGGATTGCCATGTTTATGGGACTTGGATTTGTACTTGCCTTTGGATACTGGTGTACCAACTTCCTGGTGGTGCAACGCGCTATGGCAGCCAACTCAATGTCGGGTGCAAGGCGTACTCCGCTCATCGGCGCTCTTCCCAAAATGTTCCTTCCTATACTGGTTATCATTCCTGGTATGATAGCCATGGCTTTGATGTCGTCGCCCGACAAAGGTCTGATGCTGATCGGNNCTGATGGCATCGTTTATGAGTGGAATGGCAGGTAATGTTACAGCCTTTAACACGGTGTTTACCTACGATATTTACCAGTCGTATTTTAATCCGGGCAAATCCGACGAGCATTACCTGAAAGTGGGCCAGTTTGCCACCATTTTCGGTGTGGCTGTGAGCATCGCAGCCGCTTATGTTGCAGCTAATTTCAACAACATCATGGACTTCCTGCAGCTTATTTTTGCGTTTGTAAATGCGCCGCTGTTTGCCACCTTTATGCTGGGAATGTTCTGGAAACGTACCACCGGCAATGCCGCTTTCTGGGGACTTATTACAGGTACAGTTGCTGCCGCGCTTCATTACAGCTTAACCATTGCCGAGGGCAAAGGTGGCTGGGTTGCCAAACTGGTGGAATATCCCAGCGGTATGGCACAGGGCTTCTGGACCGCCATCTATGCATGGACCGCCTGTTTTATTGTAACCATCGTACTGACCTACTTCACAAGGCAGCTGAAAACCGACGACGACCTGAAAGGGCTGGTATATTCACTTACCCCCAAAACACACGATGAGCCGGGAATTGTATGGTACGAAAAACCCGTAGTCATGGCTGTGATCATTGGAGCGATAAGCATTTTATTAACAATTATTTTTTGGTAGGAGGAATCAATATGGATATGGACATCAGAATACCCATCGGGCTACTATTCGTTGTACTGGGCGCAATACTCACCGGTTTAGGTTTATTTACCATGAACGATGCCGAATTATATGCCCGTTCACTGGGCCGTAACATCAACCTGTGGACTGGCCTGCTCATGCTTGTATTTGGTGCGCTGATGCTTTTGTTCCCGTACCTGGCGTACAGGAAAAGAAGCAAAAGTTAAACCCCGCTTTAAATCAGCTGATAGCTTGAAAATGAATAAAAAGCTGCCCAACCCGGGCAGCTTTTTGCGTTTTATGGTTTTTAACTGTTACACGAAAAAATGTTTCAAATCGCATATTACAAATGGCCTTCTGTGTCATTAACAAGTAGGAAAGGAGTTTCCGATCCGTAATACAAATTGATTTTGATATAATACCTGATACTGGAATAGTTAGAAATGTGTAGACCGGCTGCCACTTACTCCGTTTAATGCTATGTTCCTTATGAGAAACAAACTACTACTTATCCTCTTCTCTGCACTCGCCTGTTTCATGTTGCAGGGAAATACTGCCACAGCAGCCAGATCGCCACTGGTTGACTTTACTTATGCAGGTATTTGTGTAAATAGTGAAACTATATTTACAGTTGATGCCGGAGTAACCAATGTTAATGATGTGGTAATCTGGGACTGGAGTTTTGGGGATGGCGATTTCTCAAACATTAAAAATCCGGTTCATACCTATGCAGGAGCTGGCGATTATCCTGTTACACTTACCATTACTGATAAATTTGGTGCTGTTGGAACTGTAACTCATATGGTGAGTATCAAAAAACTTCCGGTTGCAAATTTTGAATTTTCAACCCCCGATTGCAATAACGAAGCGGTATTTTTTACGGATCACTCCACGGCAGTAAATGGAAATATCGAAAAGAGGACCTGGGATTTCGGTGACGGATCACCTGTAATTACAGTGCTTCCACCGGGAGACCCCAATCCTTCGCATGTTTTCCCGAATACCAATACCTTTAACGTCACCCTTCGGGTGATGAATTCTGATTTATGCGAAAACCAGGTTGTGCTGCCGGTAACCATTTCGGCCAGGCCGAAAGCCAAGTTCTTTTTCAGTGGGGAGTGCCAGGACCAGGTAGTGAATTTTTCGGACGCATCGGTAACAAATGGCGGGGGCAGTATAATTTCGCATACCTGGAATTTCAGGGATCCCATCAGTGGTATCGAACAAACTTCGAATGCCCAAAACCCGCTGCATGTTTTTGCTAACCCCGGCAGCTATCTTGTGAAATTGACCATAACAAATTATAACAATTGTATTGATACCATTTCGAAGCCGGTGCTCATTAAAGCCAGCCCGGCAGTTGACTTTGTTCTGCCTGCTGCCTGTTTAAATTCACCAGCGGGATTTACCCCCGATTTAGCCGTAACAAACATAGCTACCATATCTTCATGGTTCTGGGATTTTGGCGATGGCAACACTTCGCCGGCACAAAATGCATCAAATACCTATCTTGCACCTGGAACTTATACCGTTAAACTTACCGTTACCGATTTAACCGGTTGTAAAAAGACGGTTTCTCATAACCTGGTTATCGATCCTCTGCCCACAGCCCATTTTAGCGCTCCGATGTCGGTTTGCGCAGGTGCATCTGCTGATTTTCAGAATTTGTCGGCCACCGCGGCAGGTTATATCGCGCAATGGCAATGGGATTTTGGCGATGGAAATTCCCAAACCATAAATCACCCGGATAACCCCGATGTTTCGCATATTTATACCTTGCCCAATACGTATATAGCAATATTAAAAGTAACAGCATCAAACGGTTGCATCAGCAGCAAAACACAGAAAATTGTAGTTCGTCCGAACCCGGTTGCCAATTACGATTTTACACCTGCATGCGTGGGTACGCCCGTAAGCTTCAGCGATTTGTCGCAGACCAACGGCGCTGGCTCTGTTAATTCGTTTAGCTGGGAATTCGACGATGCAGGTTCAGGGATTTTAAATTATTCGGATATTCAAAACCCGGATCACGAATTTGTTACTACCGGCAACCATACCGTGCGGATGATTATCACGGCATCAAACAGCTGTTCCGATACCGTCACAAAAATTTTAGCAGTAAAACCAGCCCCGGTTGTTAACTTCACCGCCTCAAATACCTGCCAGGGTAACGCGGTTACCTTCAGCCCTGATGCTTCGGTGATGAATATTGCAGCAGTAGGTTCGTGGCTGTGGGAGTTTGGTTCAGGAAATACATCCGTGCTTTCAAATCCTGCTTATGTATTTCCAACAGCCGGCAACCAACAGGTAAAACTGACTATTACCGATAATTCAGGATGCTCGAATTCAATTACCAAACCTGTTACCATTATTGCAAAACCTATTGTAAAGTTCACATTTCAGCAGCCGGTTTGCAGCCAGTCGGCAGTATTGTTTAATAATATTTCCGATGCAACTCCCGGTACAGTGTTAACCAGCACATGGGATTTTGGCGACGGAACTTCACAAAATGTGGCTGGCCTGAATGCCGTTTCACATAAATATGCTTCGCCGGGTCTGTACTATGTTCAGTTAAAAGTTACTACCAGCGATGGTTGCCACAACAGTGTAACCGAGCCTGTAAATATTGTACCTGAACCAATTGCCGGTTTCAGCATTCAATCGGCCTGTATCAATACTCCCGTTCAGTTTACTGATCAATCGGTGGCCGGTGCGGGCACCATAGCCTCATGGCAATGGAATTTTGGCGATATGGCATCAGGAAGCAATGTTTCGACCCTCCGCAATCCCTCGCATACTTTTTCGGCTGCCGGAACGTACCAGGTTAAGCTGGTGGTTTCCAACACAAGCGGCTGCACCGATACAATTCAGAAAACAGTTTCAGTTCGCAGCCTGCCGGTACCCGATTTTACGTTCACGGTGGGTTGTGTTAACAGTGCCACTCAATTTTCAAGTGCGTTTTCAGCCAACAACAGCAGTATAATATCGCGTTTGTGGAGTTTTGGCGATGGGGGTAATTCAAATGTAGCCGACCCGGCTCATGTTTACACTGCCGCCGGTACTTTTTCGGTTACGCTTACTATTACTGATACAGCCGGATGTTCGAACAGCGTGACTAAATCGGTTACCATTCTTGCTTCCCCGGTTTCGTCATTTACCGTTTCAAGCCAGAACTGTACCAGCAATCCAATACAATTTACCAACACTTCGGTTGCCACAAACGGAACAATAACATCTTTCCATTGGGAGTTTGGCGATGGTTCGGATGCTTTTATCCTTTCAGCCGCCAGCGCCGATGTAACGCATACCTATAAATCGGATGGCCCTTATAAAGTAAGGCTAACCGTACACTCGAGCCTGGGATGCGAAGCCATTTCGGAACGTACCGTCGTGATTTCAGCCGGCCCGCAGGCTCAATTCAGTTTCGATAATACCTGCGAAGGAGCAGCCGTAGCATTCACTGACCAGTCGGATCAGAAAGCAGGTGCTTCGGTAGTAAAATGGAACTGGAATTTCGGCGATCCGTTGTCGCTTTCAGGAAATTACTCCGATCAGCAAAACCCGGAACATGTTTTCAGCGCTGCCGGCATTTTTGCAGTGAACCTGGATATTGAAAATGCCAATGGGTGTAAAGCTACTGTATCGAAAACCGTTATGGTAAAAGCAAAACCTGCCGTCGATTTTACCTGGGTTGCAGCCTGCTTCGGCAGCGCCACCTCTTTTTCCATCGATCCTAAAATTACTGCCATAGCCGATATTGCAAGCTTTGAGTGGGATTTCGGCGACGGAACACCGCACAATAT
>DGQJ01000316.1:362-3074 GCA_002389705.1 Bacteroidales bacterium UBA4417 | reverse complement strand
CTTTACAAAGACCTTAAATTCTTCGAACACCAGTTTGGCGGTGTAATGCCTTTCGAAATTTCGGTTGATACGAAAAAGAAAAAAGGCGTCATGAAACTTTCGACCATTCAGAAGATTGACGAGCTACAGGAAGCAATTTTGATGAACAAAGAATTCTCACGCCCACTTTCAGTAGCCGAACTGGCCAAATTTGCCAAACAGGCATATTTTAATGGCGATTCAAGTATGTACAGCGTGCCTAACTCGCAGGAAAAGAATTTTGTGCTTTCGTATTTCCCCCGCAAAGCCAACGGCCAGAAACATATGCTCAGCTCATTTGTCGACAGCACGCAACGCTATACCCGCGTAAGTTTTCAGATGGCCGACCTGAGTACCAACCAAATGAACCGTTTGCTCGACAGCATAAAACCGAAAGTTGCCGAAATTTTCCCTGCCGAAGATTACGATGTGCAGCTCACCGGCAACAGCCTGGTGTATGCACGCGGTACCGAATTCCTGATCAAACACCTGTTTCAGAGTGTGCTTATTGCCATCGGGTTTATCTCGTTGCTTATGGCATTGATGTTTTCCAGTGTAAGGATGATAGCAGTTTCGATGCTGCCCAACATTATACCGCTTATCATTACCGCGGCTATTATGGGCTTTACCGGTGTCCCGGTTAAACCATCCACCATCATAGTTTTCAGTATCGCATTGGGTATTTCGGTCGACAATGCCATTCAATACCTTTCGCGATACCGCCACGAACTGAAAGTTACGGGTCATGATATCAGGAAATCAACTATCAATGCGTTGCGCGAAGCCGGTTTCAGTATGATTTATACTTCCATCGTGCTGGTGCTGGGTTTCAGCGTATTTATGGTTTCGAGTTTCGGTGGCACACAGGCTTTGGGGATGCTTGTTTCCACCACGCTGTTTATCGCCATGTTCTTTAACATCATGGTTCTGCCTTCGTTTCTGCTGGTGCTCGATAAGTTTGCAGTTACCAAAGCATTTGAGGAAAAACCACTTATCGACATTTACGATGAAAATGAGGTAAATGGCGATGATCCCGAAAACGGCAAAAACAACAAGTAGTCAGAATTTAATAAAGCAGAAACAACGTTTTAAAAAAAGATAGCATTGCCTGCTGATTGCGCCTTGCAAGAAGATTTTAGTCACATTTCCTGGCGCCCTGTTAAGCAACTATAACGAATCCGATAATATTTGTAAAATCCAAATTCTATGAAAGGTATAATCCTGGCTGGCGGTTCCGGAACACGTTTACATCCGCTCACCCTGGCAGTGAGCAAGCAACTGATGCCTATTTACGACAAGCCTATGATTTATTATCCCTTGTCGGTACTGATGATGGCAGGCATACGCGAAATACTCATTATCAGCACGCCTTACGATTTGCCGAATTTCGAAAAACTGCTGGGCGATGGTTCCGAACTGGGTTGCTCATTTCAATATGCTGAGCAGGCGGTTCCCAATGGACTGGCGCAAGCTTTCGTGATTGGCGAAAAGTTTATCGGCAGCGATAAGGTTGCGCTCATCCTGGGCGATAACATATTTTACGGAACAGGTCTGCAGGGACTCATACAGGAAAACAACGATCCCGATGGCGGCGTGGTGTATGCTTACCATGTTTCCGACCCCGAGCGTTATGGCGTGGTTGAATTCGATCAGAACCACAAAGCCATTTCCATTGAAGAGAAACCACAGCACCCAAAATCAAATTACGCGGTACCTGGCTTGTATTTTTACGACAACAGCGTGGTTGAAGTGGCAAAAAACATAAAACCCAGTCCACGTGGTGAATATGAAATTACGGATGTTAACAGGTATTACCTCGAACAGGGAAAGCTGAAAGTTGGCATCCTGAGCCGTGGCACAGCCTGGCTCGACACGGGAACATTTGCATCGCTCATCCAGGCCTCGCAATTTGTACAGGTTATTGAAGAGCGCCAGGGCTTGAAAATAGGGTGTATTGAAGAATTGGCATATCGCATGGGCTTTATCGACCGGGCCCAGCTCGAAAAAATTGCAGTTCCCCTTCTAAAGAGTGGCTATGGAACCTACCTGATGAACCTGCCCGAAAGAGAAAAATAACGATACCATGACACCGATACAAGACCTTCAGCTGTTGCTGGATGAAGCGTTCAGCCGTATTCAGCTGCCTGCCAGGCCGGCCGATCTGTACGATCCCATAAACTACACGCTGGGGCTGGGAGGCAAACGACTGCGCCCTTTGCTGGTGCTGGCTTCGTGCCAGATGTTCGGCGGCGAAATTGACGAAGCCATAAACCCGGCTATCGGTATTGAATTGTTTCACAACTTCACCTTGCTTCACGACGATATTATGGACCAGGCACCACTGCGTCGTGGCAAGGAAACCGTGTATAAAAAATGGAATCCGAATGTGGCCATCCTGGCAGGCGATACCATGTTTGCACTGGCCAACAAATACATGCTTCGCACACGGCAACAGGCCATTTCGCAGGTAATGGAACTTTTTAATCAAACTGCCATAGAGGTATGTGAAGGACAGCAGTACGACATGGACTACGAACACCAGGAAAATGTTTCTATTGCCGATTATATTGAAATGATACGGCTGAAAACGGCCGTGCTGCTGGCAGCAAGCCTCAAAACGGGGGCCATTATTGCAGGTGCCGAGGCTGCCGACTGCAATTATATTTACCAGTTCGGCATCAATATCGGCCTGGC
>DGQJ01000316.1:0-188 GCA_002389705.1 Bacteroidales bacterium UBA4417 | reverse complement strand
CGAATACGCGGCCTGGCTGATGGAGAGGGAAAATTAATGTGGGATGTTGAATGTCGGATGTAGGATGTGGGATGTCGGATGTGGGATGTGGGATTGTGGATTGTGGATTGTCTGAATTTTAAAATCCGAAATCGCAAATCGTAAATCGTAAATCCAAAATTACCCTACTCTCCTTTCTGCATCGTTTC
>DGQJ01000243.1 GCA_002389705.1 Bacteroidales bacterium UBA4417 | reverse complement strand
ATCCGGCAATGCAACCGGTGTGGCAGCAGGCCTGTTGAGGTAGGCATTAATCGAGGCTGCCAGGCTGTTCCACCGGGTTTTTAGCGATTCGATGTTATCCTGTAACTCGTTTATTTCGATCTGTATGCGGTACACATCCGTAAGCCCGGTGCTGCCGGGTTGTGAACCCATTCCGGGCGAAGCCATTGCCGGTGCAGCCTGGCTGGCAGCTGCGTTGGTTGAACTGCCCATATTATTCATCCCACTGCTTGCCGCTGTTGTGTTGGTTGAAGATGCGGAAGCCATGTTGTTACCCGAAGGAACAACCCCGACGGCAGCCGGAGCGGCTTTAAAACGTGTTATGGCAAGCCGTTCGAGCGATTGCAGGATTTCGACGTTTTTAGATGCGATGCGGATATTCTGGTTTACTTTATGCATCTCGTACCAATTGCGTTGCATATCGAAAAACAACTGGAGCTTGGCATCGCGCAAAGCTTCAAATCTGGCGGCTGCCATCAGGCTCATTTCGTCCCTGGCCGATTTTAAAAAGCCAAACCATGGGAACATCTGCATAAGCCGCATATCCGCAACCTGGTTACCACCCAGCAGTTCCATGGGGCTGAGAAAAACGCCAAGGCTGAATTCGGGATCGGGCAAACCGCCAACCTGTGGTACTTTTTGCAAGGCGGCCTGGTATTCGTAATACCGTTGCAATACCGTTGGATTGGTTTTGGCAGCCATATCAAGGTATGCATACAGCGAATCGGGCTGCTGGGCCTGGCTCCTGATGCAGCCTGCAAGAGATAATATTATGAAAAGTATTGTTGCCTTATTTTTCATTTTCATCAATGGTGTTATTGGGTTGAGTAGCTGATGAAGTGTGCCGTGTAACGGCTCGTTCCCTCCAGATTGCCTGGAATAAGGGAACTACGAAAATGGTCATTACCTGTATCACCATGCCTCCGAACATGGGAATTGCCATGGGGATCATAATATCGGACCCTTTGCCGCTTGACGAAAGCACCGGAAGCAGGGCAATTACTGCCACAGCGGTAGTCATCATGGCAGGGCGCACACGTCGCATCCCCGCAGTAACAACAGCTTCGCGAACTTCATGCACGGTGCCGGGGTGTTTGTCCTCAAATACCTGGTGAATATATGTTCCCATAATTACACCATCATTGGTGGCAATGCCGAATAAAGCAATAAAACCAACCCATACAGCTACACTCAGGTTAATGGGATGCATTTGGAACATATCGCGGAGGTTGATGCCGGCAACGCTGAAGTTCATAAACCAGCCTTGCCCGTAAAGCCAGAGCATAATAAATCCGCCTGCAAAAGCCACAAACACACCCGAAAAGTGGATGAGTGAAGCGGTAACAGTGCGGAACTGCATGTATAGCAGCAACAGGATCAACAGCAGGCTTACCGGGATTACTATGGCCAGCCGCTGGGTTGCCCGTACCTGGTTCTCGTAATTGCCGGTAAATTTATACGAAACCCCTTCGGGAAGCCTGAGCGTGCCTGAACTGATTTTCTGCTGCAGGATTTTTTCAGCTTCCTGCACAACATCTACTTCAGCTTTGCCTTCGTTTTTATCGAAAATCACATACCCGTTCAGGAAAGTGTCTTCGCTGCGTATCATCTGGGCGCCCCGCGTATAGCTGATGTCTGCAATTTCGCTGAGCGGGATTTGTTGCCCGTTCATGGCCGGAATCAATATGCGTTTCAGGTCATCGGGATTGTCGCGCAACTCGCGGGCATACCTGGCACGAAGCGGGAAACGCTGCCTGCCTTCAACCGATGTGCTGAGCGTCATGCCGCCAACGGCCACCTGCAGCACTTCCTGCACATCGCTTATGCTCATACCATACCTGGCCATGGCTTCGCGGTTCAGGTTTATTTCAACATAGGGAGCCCCAACCGCACGATCGTAAAAAACGGATGAAGCCTTAACCGATGGCACGTCATTGATGGCCTGCTCCAGCTGCAATCCCGCGGTTTCGATGGCATCGAGGTCGGGGCCGAAAACTTTTAGCCCCATGGGTGCACGCATTCCGGTCGATAGCATTACCAGACGGGTTTCGATCGGCTGAAGTTTTGGGGCCGATGTTAAACCGGGGATATCGGTAACTTTAACGATTTCATTCCAAATATCGTCTGGTTTCCTGATCTCAGGACGCCACTGCCTGAAGTATTCACCACGGTTGTCAACTACTAGGCTATCGGTCGTTACAAACCTGTATCCCTCTTTCCCGGGATTGTATTTTGCACCGTTTTTAAAAATATAACTGCCGTCACGATCAACTTTAAAGCGTTTGCGATGCCCGTTTTCGTCGAGGGCATATTCGGGACGGTAGTTGATGGTGTTTTCGAACATTTGAACCGGCGCCGGGTCGAGCGCTGAATTCACACGGCCCCATTTGCCTACGGCTGCCTCCACTTCGGGAATGGCCGCCAGCCTTTTATCAAGGGTTTCGATATAATCAAGATTTTTTTCAATACTCGAATGCGGCATGCTGGTGGGCATCAGCAGGAAAGAACCTTCGTTGAGCGAGGGCATAAATTCCTTACCGGTGCCGGGAAATGTTTTCGCCGGAATTTGCCAGGCTGCAGTTTGCCTGAAGTTTTTCCATCCTGCTTTCTCGGCAGCAGTCGCAATAAACCCAAGCGCTTTTTCGCTGCCTTGCCATGCCAGCAGCCCCAGCAGTAAGGTTATCGCCGGAATAAGCAGGAATTTTCCTTTGTTGGCCAGGGCCCAGCGCATGATGTTTTCGTAAAAATGCACCATCCACATCAGGGCAAGTAAAATGACCGCAATAATTGCAGTTACAAACACGAAGTTTACAAGCGTACTATTGTGTGCACCCAGGGGAAGCCATTCAATGGACAGATAATAGGCCGCTACCAGCACGGTGATGGCGATGTTGATAAAATTCGGGTATGCTTTGCGGTGTTCGGGCCAACGATTTTCCCATAGATTGTTTAACCCGACGGCTATTAATGCCAGGGCAGGCCAGGTTTGCCATAAAACGATGAATAGCAGTCCGGCCCCGATCAGCATTGCATTAAAAATGCGCCGTACTTTTCGGGTATCGATGCGGATGGAAAAGAATACAAGAGCCAGGGTTGGCAACACGATAATGCCCAGCAGAAATGCTGCAACCAGTGCAAATGTTTTTGTAAATGCCAGCGGGTGAAACAGCTTTCCTTCGGCAGCCTGCATGGCAAATACCGGCAGAAAACTCACAATGGTTGTGGCAATGGAAGTTACTACAGCCGCCCTTACTTCAGTAGTGGCCTGGTAAATAACCTGCATCAGTTTTTTACCCCTGATGTTTTTATTTTCAGGTTTTTCGAGGTGCCGGAGAATGTTTTCCACGTCCACTATCCCTATATCGACCATTACGCCAATGGCAATGGCAATGCCTGAAAGAGCCACAATGTTGGCATCTATTCCGAAAAGCCGCATCAGGATAAAAGTCATCAATACCCCGATGGGAAGCAACCCGGCCACGATAAGCGATGCCCTGAGGTTCATCACCAATATGATTATAACAATGATGCTGATCAGGATTTCGTGCGATAACGCCGACTCGAGTGTCCCGATGGTTTCCTTAATAAGCCCTGTGCGGTCGTAAAAAGGCACTATGGTTACTTTCGAAACTGAACCATCAGGCAGGGTTTTCTGCGGCAGGCCGGCTTCAAGTTCCTTGATTTTGGCTTTCACATTGTTGATTACTTCCATGGGATTGGAGCCATAGCGGGCAACAACCACGGCGCCTACCGCTTCGGATCCGGCTTTATCGAGGCCACCCCTGCGTGTAGCCGGGCCAAATGCTGTATGGGCCACATCTTTTATCCGCACTGGCACGTTATTCCTTACAGCAACAACCGAAAGTTCAAGGTCTTCGAGGTTTTTAACATATCCCAGGCCGCGTACAATGTATTCCACGTTATTGAGCTCCATAGTTTCGGCGCCTATATCGAGGTTGCTCTTTCGTACAGCATTCATTACATCCATCACCGAAACATTAAAAGCTTTGAGCGCTTCGGGGTTCAGATCCACCTGGTATTCTTTAACAAAACCACCTACCGAAGCAACTTCAGATACACCTTCGGCAGCGGAAAGGCCATATTTTACATAGAAATCCTGAATGGTACGTAGCTCCTGCGGGTTCCAGCCCCCATTGGGTTTTCCTGTTTTGGGGTCGCGGCCTTCGAGGGTATACCAATAAATCTGGCCCAGAGCGGTAGCATCAGGCCCCAGGGTTGGCTGTACGCCGGGCGGNNTCTACATCATCCTTAAAAATGATATAGATAAACGACATGCCGAACATGGATGTGCTGCGGATGGTTTGCACCCCGGGAATGCCCAGTAATGCGGTGGTAAGCGGATATGTTACCTGGTCCTGTATGTCGCGGGGCGAACGGCCCATCCATTCGGTAGCTACTATCTGCTGATTTTCGCCAATGTCGGGGATGGCATCTACCGATATGGGGTCGCGCGGCAGGAACCCGGTTTTCCAGTTGAATGGCATAAATACAAACCCGAGCGTAATAAACGAGAGCAGGCATATTAAGGTAATCAGCCTGTTTTCGAGGAAATATTTAACTAGAAGGTTGAACATGAAACCTGTGTTTTGTGAATTTTAACATAGTGAACAAAAGGGATGGTCCTGTATCCCCTAGCCGGTTAATTCAATCTGCCGGTGTCGGCCGGAGCCTGTAATTGCATGCTGTCGGGGCTTTCCTGTTTAATCAGTGCCATGCCACATTTAGGGCAGTCGCCGGGTTTGTCGCTCTGTACTTCGGGGTGCATAGAGCAGGTGTAAACAGCAGCAGGTGCAGTGTTCGATGCGGGAGCGGTATTTTTAGAGGTGTTGTTGTTGCAGGCGCTGAAACCAAGGGTTAAACAGAGCGCAAGCATGACTGATATTACGGTTGTTTTCATCTGTTAAAATTTAGGATTGTTATAATTGGAACTGCGATGGAAACGCACCCGAGGTGTGCAACATCACACTGTAAAATAAAAGGCTGGTGTAGCACAAAGGCGCGGGAAAATATGCATTGGGTAGCACAACAATTAACCCGGGTATGGATATACCAGGATTTCAGGTGTTGCTATGCATAATTATAGCCTGGGGAATAGGATTTCAGCAGCGGAAATTGCCGAGGAAAGCCGGCGCAACGCCGGCAAATTGAATGATATACGCTCGCTGGTTTTTTATTTCAGTAAGCGGGCTGAGACCGGGATACCCGAAAAATATGGTTACGATTGCTGCCTGTAGCGCAACAATTTCAGTAAGTTGGGTGTTATAGTTCGACGTTTGCGGTACAAAATCATCGTTCACCCTGGTGAATGAAAAAACATTCCTGCATTTATCACAATGGCCGCCACAACATGGTTTGGGCGAGGTATAAATGCTTACCGATTTTTGAACCTTGCCGCAAAAATGCTTCGTAACAGGCATACCACCGGTGGCTACCAGCAGTAGAATAACAATTGCGATATGGGCAGCTTTGCGAAGCATAAATTTTTTTATCGGCACAAAGATAACAAAGAAATATGCCAATGGCTTTATATGTTAAAATTTAATTCAATTAATCACCGAGCCCTGAAGTTGAAAAACCTGGTCATTTTAAAGCCTTAAAAAATCACAACATAAACATGATTACTGAGAGCCAGAAATTATCCGATGTTATCGGGCAGAATATCCTGCTATTGCCGGTATTGAACCGGTTTGACATTAAGCCGGGTGTTGGGGAAAAAACGATTAAATCGATTTGCATTGAGCATGGGATACAGTTAAAATCATTTTTAGCTATTCTGAATACCTATAACAGCCAGCTGTTTTTCCCAAAGGCTGAGGATGTGGATATGGCCGTTTTGGTTCAATTCCTCAGGCGTACCCATACGTATTACCTCGATTACACCTTGCCGCGCATCGAGAAACTGATTTCGCAACTTGCCGTCGATTATCCCGGCAGTAAGCCACTTGCGATGATTGAATCGTATTATTCGGAATATAAAAAGCAACTTACAGCCCATATCGAATACGAGGAAACAGATCTTTTTCCAATTATAAATAAGCTGCTGGGCAAGCAGAACGGTTTCCCTGAAAAAGCTGATTATTATTCTGATAAGATCCAGCATGAGCATGTAAATGTGGAGGATAAACTGAGCGACCTGAAGACGATACTTATCAAATTTCTGCCTGAGTCGGTGAATGAAAATGCTTCGTGCGAACTCTTGTTCGAATTGTCGCGTTTTGAACAGGAACTGCTCGACCACGCGCGCTTCGAAGATAAAATCCTGATTCCCAAGCTGGCTAAATTGTTGAAGATAAAGCCCGAACGACATGGTTAAGCAAAAAGTTGTTGTTGCACATGCTTCGGGCATAGTGCAAAAAGGGCTTGCCGATATTTTGCAACACACGAGCGATGTGCCTGTTTCGCATTTTGTCAGCCATGTGTCGGAAGTGCCGCTGCTGGCCAGGCTGAAAAAGAGTGTGCTTTTTATTGATGTTCAGTGGGTTATTCAGCAAAGGGCTGATTTGTACGAATTGAAGCGGAATCGCAACAGGGTTTTCCTTATTGCCAACGATGAAGAAGCCTGGTTCCCCGGCGGATCCTATGAAGGCGCGTTTTTGATTACTGATGATTTACAGGCTATACAACAAAAATTAGCTGTCATTTTTCCGCAGCAGCCTAAGGCTGTTAACGGGCAGTCAGAACTAACGCAGCGCGAAACCGAAGTGTTAAAACTGGTGGCCCGTGGCCGCAGCAACAAGGAAATAGCTGAAGTGCTTTCCATCAGTTTGCATACCGTAATATCTCACCGCAAGAACATTTGCCGTAAGCTGGAAATTAAAACCATCTCCGGTTTAACACTCTATGCCCTGATCAACAACCTGGTTAGTTGATAAATACACCTTATTTGGAATCGTTATAAATATCCCAACAAATGGGGATTGTACAGTCCGTGCCATGCAGGTAGTTTTGCCATCAGAAATAACAACCATTTATTCCTGATAAAGATGAAACAAAAAACTACCATTTTCAGAAACCTGGCTATCGCCGGACTATTTCTTTTAATTTCTGCTCCCTCCATGGCTCAGGACCGGATGTTTACCTATACATACCAGAGCACAGTACTGAACAAGGGGCAGCGCGAACTCGAAGTATGGAACACCTTACGCACCGGCCGCCAGGATTATTACGCACGAATTGATCACCGCACTGAATTCGAAATGGGGTTGGGCAAAAACCTGCAGACTGCTTTTTATCTCAACCTAACCTCCAAAACCCAGGCTGTTGAATTGAATGCTGAAAAATCGCTTGAAACCGAAAATGAAATCAGTTTTTCCAACGAGTGGAAGTATAAACTGCTTGATCCTGTGGCTCATCCGGTCGGGTTGGCTTTGTATGGCGAATACGGCATCGGAAGCAGCGAGTATGAACTGGAGGGTAAACTTATCCTGGATAAAAAAATTAAGGATTTCACGCTGGCAGCCAATGCGGTGTATGAACTTGAATTAAAGCCCGGGTACGATGGCAGTGAAAAGGAATGGGAAAAAGAGACCAAGAACGATTATTACCTGGCCCTGGGATATTCCTTCAGTCCTAAATTCCATATTGCCATGGAAAACGCTTTTAAAAATGTGTTCGAAGACGGAACATTAAATCACAGCGCTTTGTATTCGGGCCTGGGCGTGGCATGCGTGCAGGATAATTTCTGGATCAACTTTACGGTATTACCGCAGGTTGCTTCTTTTAAAGGGGAAACCAACAGTTCGCTCAATCTGAACGAATTCGAAAAAGTACAAATCAGGTTATTGTTTTCCTATGTTTTCTAAATTACAAATCACTAAGCTGACGGTGCTCTCGATAATAGTACTTTTTATTTCGTGTGCCCCGGCCCTGTACATACCCGGAAAAGATAATGTAACCCTGGGATCGGATCTTGCCGAGCTGCAGGCTGGTAGAAAACTTTATGTTAACAAATGCGGTAGTTGCCACACTCTGATACTGCCTGAAAAACATACCGCGGCGCAATGGCCGGGCATGGTAACCCGCATGGAAGCAAGGTCAAAAATTACTCCAGGCGAATCGAAACTTATCCTCAAATACCTTTTGAAGGGAAAAGAATAAAAAATAACAAAAAAATATTGAGTTTAAGAGCCTGTTTAAAATTGTGGTTTTTAACTTTCAGAGGCGCGAAGGCGAGAACCGGCGAGGGGCGATGCGGAGGAAGGTGAATGCCCTTACTTCTGACTTCCGTCTTCGGACTCCTGTCTTCCGGCTTTTATCCAACTAATATTTAACAAATTTCTACAGTCTCCAAAATACATGCATTTCTCCTTAAAGTGTCTTGTCGTGTAAATGCATGGTTTGACGGACGAAAGCAGGCATTTGGCAGAATAGGCCGGAAGGCAATGGGATTAACTTTTATTTTAGCCGTGGTTTAAACCTTTTTGATAAATTACTATCAAACTGGAACAAAATTTCAATCACGATAAAAAGTATCTGTTAATGTACAAGCACCCCCTTTTTTTAGGCATTTTGCTTTTCCTGCTTTCAACCGTTGTTTCAGCACAGGAGTTTCGTATTACCGGAACATTTATAAATTCTGCCGATCAGCAGCCGCTTCCCGGGGCCACAATAAAACTCTCCAATGCCCGCGATACGCTGCAGTATAAATACACAACCAGCGGGCAGCAGGGTGAGTTCGAATTCGCCAGGCTGAAAAAAGGGGCTTACAATCTCGAAGTGAGCTATGTAGGTTTCGAAAATTTCCGTAAAACGGTTTTTGCCGGGGGCAAATCGGAAAATGTCGGCAAGTTTGCACTTAATCCTACCGCACTTAACATTAATGGTGCTACCATAACTGGGGTTGCAGTGAGGGCTGAACAAAAAGGAGATACAACCCAGTATAACTCAGCTGCTTTCAAGGTTACCCAGGATGCTACTACCGAAGACCTGGTTAAAAAAATGCCGGGAATTACTATCGAAAACGGCACCGTGAAAGCGCAGGGCGAAGATGTAAAACGTATCCTGGTTGATGGCAAGCAGTTTTTCGGCGACGATCCATCGGTAACGCTGAAAAACCTCCCTGCCGAAGTAGTGGATAAAATTCAGGTTTTCGATAAACTTTCGGACCAGGCGCAGTGGTCGGGTTTCGACGATGGCAGCGGTCAGAAAACCATTAACATTGTTACCAAGAATGCAAAGAATACCGGGCAGTTCGGTAAGTTTTCGGCCGGTTATGGTACTGACGACAGGTATATGCTGGGTGCAAACCTTAATTTGTTTAAAGATCAGCGGCGTATTACCCTGCTGGGCATGAGCAATAATATTAACCAGCAAAACTTTCAGGCCGACAATGTACCGGGCACCGGAGGCGGATCCAGCATGGGCGGTGGCCGTGGAATGGGCATGGGAGGTCCGCAAAACGGTGTATTTACCACCAACGCCATTGGTGTAAACTATACCGATTCGTGGGGCAAAAAGCTGGTGCTGAATGCCAGTTATTTCTGGAACAACGGAACCATCACAACCAACAGGATTACAGACAGGCAGTATATCATCACAAAAGACTCGAACCAGTATTATAATGAAAACAGCCGCTCGACCAGCACAAATACAAACCACCGCATAAACGCGAGGATTGAATATAATATTGATACCAACAACTCAATTATCCTTTCGCCTCGTTTCACCATACAGGATAATAACAGCCAAAGCGCGTTAGCTGCCAAAACGGCAACATCCTTCGATTACCTTCAGTCGAACCTGATCAACTCCAGCGTAAATAACAGCAACGGAACTACACCGGGTTACAGTTTGAACAATGATTTCCTTTACCGGCATAAGTTTGCGAAAAGAGGAAGAACAATCTCTCTCAACCTGGGTACCGGCTATAATTACCGTACCCGCGATAACTACCTCAATACCCAGACTGTTTATTACCAGCAAATGCAGGGAATGCTGAACGATTCTGTCGATCAGTATAGCAATTCATTATCGAACGCGCTTTCCCTTTCATCGAACCTGGTGTATACCGAACCTATCGGTAAGTATAGCCAACTTCAGATGAACTATAATGTTTCGTGGTCAGAAAACGACAACGATAAAAAGACCTATAATTATGCCAGCGACCGACAGGATTACACCGTTTTCGATACCTTGTTGTCCAATGTTTATAAGAATTATTATGTGACTCACCGTGTAGGAACCGGTTATATACTTCAAACCGAAAAAGCTAACCTGAATGCCGGAATTACCTACCAGTATGCAAGTCTCGAAGGAAATACCAGTTTCCCGGTAGTGGATACCACACGCAGGTATTTCAACAACATGTTGCCAAACATCATGTTCAATTACAAGTTCACCAAGCTTACTAACCTGAGGGTGGTGTACCGGGCCAGCACCAATGCGCCATCCATCAGCCAGTTACAAAAGGTTATTGATAACTCAAATTCACTGCTGCTTACTACCGGTAATCCATCCCTTAACCAGGAGGTGCGTCATTTTGTTATGGCCCGTTACTCGCACTCCAATAAAGATAAAACGTCCAACATTTTTGGAATGTTATTTATGCAGGTTGTCCAGGATTATATCGGGAATGCGACCTTCCGGACGGCTAATGATACCATCATCAACGGGCAGGAAATTAAGAAAGGGCGTCAGCTTTCCGTACCCACCAACTTAAACGGGGCCTGGAATACCAGGGCGCTGGTTACTGTAGGTATGCCTATTAAACCGATTAAGAGTAATATTAACTTCAACACCGGAGTTACCTACAACCGTTTGCCCAGTCTTATTAACGCCGCTGCCAATACTTCAAATACCTACGGGCTGAACCTGGGTGCGGTGTTAAGCAGCAATATAAGCCAGAAACTTGATTTCACGCTTACATACAACATAAACTATAACCTCGTTGAAAATACACTTCAGCCCGACATGAACAACAATTATGTTTTCCAGATTGCTTCGGTTCAGTTTAACTGGGAATTCTGGAAAGGTTTCTTTATCCAGAACAACTTAACATACCAGGATTACAACCTGGTGTCGTCCAATACCGATTCGAAATATACGTTGTGGAATGTAAACTTCGGTAAGAAAATCTTTAAAAATAAGTCAGGCGAAATCAAATTGTCATGTTACGACATCCTCGATCAGAATAAGAGCCTCACCCACAATGTTTACGATACCTACATCGAAGACCAGAATACCGAAATGCTGCAACAGTATTTTATGCTCACTTTTACGTATAACCTGCGGAAATTTAACGGTAAGATGCCTCAGATGCAACAGCAGCCAGATCGGGGTGGCTTCGACGGTCGCCCTGATTATCATCAGCATTAAAAGCTGATTGATGGGTTGATCAGTTCCTTTGTTTTAACCAAATAAATAAACCGGTAATCCAGTATAAATGGATTGCCGGTTTTTTTAATGCACATCTTTTATCTGCTGTTTAAAAAATTGCTGTAATTGTGTATATTAGCAGGATAATAATGAAAAATATGGAAGAGAAAGAGTGCCTTACCTTACCTGCATTGTTTGCCGGAGCAGCAAGCAGGTTTGGAGAGAGGCCGGCCATGGCCCTGGTAGGCGAAACACCAATTAGCTATCGTGAGCTAAATCAGCGAATTGGTGCCGTAATGGCATGGCAGCAAAAGCTTGGCATACAAAAGGGTGACAGGGTTGCCATCCTGAGTGCGAGTATTCCGGGCTGGGGTGTAAGCTATTTTGCCGTCACATTTATGGGTGCTGTTGTAGTGCCACTGCTTCCCGATTTTCATTCCTCCGAAATCAGAAACATACTTGAGCATTCCGGGGCAAAAGCAATTTTTATTTCCGATGGCCTGCTGGCTAAAATTAACGATCTTCCTGACGATCTGGTTCCAACACGCATAAGGGTTGAGGATTTTACACTTATTCTCCATCCGGGTACTCCAATTCCTTTTGAACCTGAAGCAAAGCCAGTAGAATTTATTCCTGTTGCCGAAGACGACCTGGCCGCCATTATTTATACCTCCGGCACATCCGGGAAATCAAAAGGCGTTATGCTTACCCACCGCAACATCAGTTTTGTGGCACGCAAGAGCGAAAAAGTTCAGGAAATAAACGAAACTGACAGGTTCCTTTCGATACTCCCGCTTTCACATACCTACGAAAATACCATTGGCCTCGTTTTTCCACTGTCGAAAGGGGCCTGTATTTATTACCTGGGGAAAATGCCTACCCCATCGGTGTTATTACCGGCGTTGCAGGCCATCCGGCCAACTGTAATGCTCACGGTTCCGCTGATAATCGAAAAGATTTTCAGAAGCCGGATTAAGCCACGTTTTACCGGGAATATTGCGTTAAGGCTTGCCATACATATCCCGTTTATCCGCAGGAAACTTAACCTGGCAGCAGGTAAAAAACTGATGGATACTTTTGGCGGTGAGCTGCGTTTTTTCGGTATCGGGGGAGCCAGGCTGAATAAAACGGTTGAGAAATTCCTGATTGAGGCAAAATTCCCGTATGCCATCGGTTACGGACTTACTGAAACAGCTCCTTTGCTGGCAGGGAGCAATCCGCGCAATTCGAGGCTTCAGTCCACAGGACCTGCCCTCGATGGCGTTGAATTAATGATTCACAATGCCGACAGCATTACGGGCGAAGGCGAAATTTGGGCCAAAGGGCCTAACGTGATGAAGGGCTACTATAAAGAGCCGGGTTTAACTGAGGAGGTGATTACTCCCGACGGGTGGTTCCGCACCGGCGACCTGGGCTTTATCGACAAGGATGGGTACCTGTTTATAAAAGGCCGGATAAATAATCTGATTGTGCGGTCGGGTGGCGAAAATATTTTCCCCGAAGAAATTGAGTCAGTAATCAATAATTTCCGTTTTGTGGCCGATTCGCTGGTGATGGATCGCAACGTTAAACTGGCTGCACTGGTATATTTCAATCCCGATGAAGTCAGGCAACATCTTCACCTGAAAGAAGAGACAATTGATCACGGGCAGGAAATGGATAAACTATGCCAGGAATTGAAACTTTATGTCAATCACAGGGTAAACAAGTTCTCGCAGATACAGGAAGTGATTGTGCAAACAGAGCCATTCGAAAAAACCGCTACCC
Organism: Bacteroidales bacterium UBA4417; assembly: GCA_002389705.1. Taxonomy (GTDB): domain Bacteria; phylum Bacteroidota; class Bacteroidia; order Bacteroidales; family UBA4417; genus UBA4417. The sequence goes on along the minus strand of DGQJ01000243.1, from coordinate 4,006 downwards.
AAAAAATCAAGCGTTATCTGTACAGTTAAGTATCCTTTCTCCGTTGGCTTCTGCCTGCGGATAGCGGCTAACTAAAACTTCCGTCGAGGTAGTCGCGGGTGAGTTTGTGTTTTGGATTGCCAAAAACTTCGGCTGCCGGCCCGAATTCAACCAGTTCGCCCAGGTACATAAAGGCGATATAATCCGAAATACGTTTTGCCTGTCTCAGGGTATGCGTAACCAGAACAATGCTGTATTTATCCCTGAGGGTGAGAAACATTTCCTCAATTTTGGTGGTCGAAAGTGGGTCGAGGGCCGAAGTGGCTTCATCGCCAAGTATAAATTCGGGTTCAACAGCCAGCCCGCGCGCCAGGCAAAGCCGTTGCTGCTGCCCTATCGAAAGCCGTACAGCAGGTGTTTTTAGCCTGTCCTTAACCTCTTCCCATAAACCCACNNGGGCCATACGCAACATTATCGAATATGGACATAGGCAATACCGTCGGCCGTTGTGCCAACAGCCCCATTTTCTTCCGGATGTGGGTTACCTCTACATTTTTGGCATAAATATCCTCATCGCCGACAAAAACCTGACCTTCCACTTTTACCTCGGTAGCATCGTCGTGCAGGCGGTTAAGCGAGCGCAGCAAGGTGGTTTTTCCACAACCCGAAGGCCCGATGATACAGGTTATCTTTTTTTCAGGAATCACCAGGTTGATGTTTTTCAGGATATGCTTCCCGTGAATATACACATCCAGGTTTTTCACCGTTAAGTGCGAAACCGGCTGCGATGGCGCTGTAATTATGGGTTGTTGCGTGATATTATTGTCGGCAGTTGCAAATGCTAAATCATTCATTGGGATTAAAGTTTTGATTTTGAAATTTTCCGGCCAAAATAACGTGTCGAAAAACTAAGGATAAGTATGATGATGGTTAAGATGAGCGATGCTGCATAAGCCCGGTTTTGTACTTCTTCAACCGGGCTGCTGAGCTGGAAAAATATTGCCAGCGGAAGAGTGGCTGCCGGTTGTCCCAGCGCCGTTGGAATGCTGTCGGAATAGCCTGCCGTAAAAAGCACGGTGGCGGCATCGCCAATGCCACGGCCAACAGATAACAGGATGGCGGTGGTAATTCCCGGTGAAATTTGCCGGGCAATTACCTTAAGCGTTTCGTATTGGGTAGCACCCAGCGATTTTACTGCTTCCGTCAGGTCCCTGGGCACTGAAACGGCTACTTCGTCGATGGATCGAACCATAATAGGGATTATAAGCAGCGAAACGGCTATGATACCTCCCAGCAATGAAGCCTGTAGCCCGAAATAAATCATCACCATAAATCCGAAAGCCCCGTAAACAATGGACGGGATGCCAAAAAGTATATCGAAAGCAAACCGCAGGATGTTGGAGAACGTAGAATCCTTGCGTTTCACAAAATTGATATACAGTGCTACGGGCAGACTGACGGTCATGCTGATGAGCACCGAGCCGCCAATCAGGAATATTGAGCCGAGTATGGCATTTAAAATACCGCCTTCCTTACCCAGGTAAAATCCGCCCGAAGGTATTTTCGAAATCATATCCCAGTTCAGCGAGGGCAGCCCTTTGGATATGATCACATAAAGGATGTAAAGCAAAACTGCCAGTATGGTTACCGAGGCAAATACCATCAGGGCTTTAAAAATTTTCTCTTCCAGGTGTTTCATAAATAATATTTCTTTTTGATGCGGTACAAAATATAGCGCGAGATGGCATTAAACAGCACGATGATGATAAACAGCAGGAAAGCGGCAAACATCAGTGCGGATTCGTATTGCGGCACCGACATCATTTCGCCGTAATTATTGGCAATCAGTGCAGGCAGCGGGTAGCAGGAATCGAATATGGACCTGGGCATATCGGTAAAATTTCCGCAAACCATAAGCACCGCGATGGTTTCGCCAAATGCCCGCGAAATTGCCAGTACCACCGCGGCAATAATACCCGGCAGCGAGCGGCGAAGCACCACTTTTTTAATGGTTTGCCATTTTGTGGCTCCCAGCGACCACGATGCTTCGCGTGTTTCGCGCGGAATGGTGGCAAATACTTCAATCAAAATGCTCACAATCAGGGGCAGGATCATGATTGCCAGCACCACTCCGCCGGCCAGCACACTGTAACCGGTTGAAAAATCGACAAATTTCGGAGCGATTTTTTCGGATATCAACGGAACAATGGTTAAGGTGCCCCATACCCCATAAATTACCGGTGGAATGCCTGAAAGTAAGTCGATAACCGGGCTGAACCAACGCTTCAGCCTGGAGGTGGCGTACTCCGAAAAGTATAGCGCGCAGAGCAAGGCAGGAGGGAAAGCCAGTGCAATGGAAATGAGCGTAATAAACAGCGTGCTGAAAATAAAGGTCCCGAATCCAAAATCACCTTTAAATGGTTTCCAGTTGCTGGTAAACAGCAAGTCGAAGATATTCTTCTCCCTGAGGATGGGGAGGGAGTTCCATAAAAGACCTCCGCCGATAATCAACAACAGGGTCAGGCTTAAAAGGGATAAACCCATCATGGTATGACGGGCTATTTTATCCTTGAGTAAACGAATAAACATAAATTATTCTCTTTGTATTTACATCATGCAATTTGCATGATGTAAATATGTTAAGTAAAATTAAGGACTGGCAAACGCGCTATTTGAGTTTTGCCGCTTCCTTGGTAAGCTTTTCTTTTGGCAAACCGATATAACCGGCTTCGCGCACATATTTCTGGCCATCAGTCAAAGCCCAGCGGATAAATTCGGCTACTACCTTGCTGTTGGNNTCGCGGGCAGGCGGCGACGGATATTTTCCCTGGGCGATAGCATCTACAATTTTGTCCATGGTATCATAAAAATTTTCGTCCGCATCAATCTTGCCGTTGTTATTCAGGTCGATAGGCACAACGGTGATACCGGAAACCTGTTTCCTGGAGTTGTGATCGTAAGCATAGCCAATGTTGTTGAAACCAATCCCGACAGGGTCTTTTTTAACGGCGAGTGCTAGCCCCGGGTCGCCAAATACGCCGCTGCCCAGCAAATCTTCCTGCTTTTTTCCAAAATATTTTGCCCAAACTTCGGCGGCACCACATGCATCGGAACGGGTGTAAACATGAATGGGAGCAGCAGTTTTTGTGGCAAAGGCCTGCGACCACGATTTGTATTTCCCGCTGATCCAGATGTTGGCTGCAGCTTCTCTTTTCATGCCTTTTGAAAGAATATCCTTAATGGCAGGGTTATTCGAGTTTACTACCGCCACCACTGCATCTTTGGCAACGGCTATTCCCAGCGCTCCTTTTTTTACTTCTTCAGGATAAACTTCGCGCGATACCATCCCGATATCTACCATATTGTTAAGTACATCGGTCATGCCTTTACCCGCGCCTCCGGCGGTAAGGTCAATTTTAACTTTAGGATGTAATTTTTTGAACTCTTCAGCCCATTTCACTGCCAGGGGATAAAGTGCAAATGCGCCCGACAGGGTAATCCTGCCTTCGAGCTTCGATTGTGCCATAACAGGCTTTGGTATCAATGTGTTGATAACCAGTGCTATGGATAGGGTTATAATGGTAATGTATTTCATAATCGTATAGTTTTTTTGTTAGAAACCAATCTGGAATTGCATGCTTGCAAAATTGTTTTTAATGCTTGTTCCTTCTTCTTCACAGAAGTTATAGTTGAGGGCCAGTTTTGCCCAGTTGTTGAAATGCCAGGTTGCGCCAAATATATAGCGGGTCGACATATCGTTGGTTTTCGACCTGTTGGGATCGTAAACATCGTATTTTGCCAGTAACTGCACCTTGTTAGGCAGAATATAGTAGCCCGACTGCAGGTACCAGCCTTCGCGCGAAATGGCGCCATCCTTGCCCTGCAGGTATTCGCCCCTGAAGTAAAACCTTTTATAATCGTAATTCAGTTCAAAGCCATACCTCGATCGTTCCTGGTTTGTAGTCGGTTCGCCTTTGGTGGTCGAAAACCTGTCCCAGCCTGAATAATATGAGGTACCTACATCGAG
>DGQJ01000327.1:3365-4998 GCA_002389705.1 Bacteroidales bacterium UBA4417 | reverse complement strand
GGCGTATCGGGATCCGGACGGTGGTGATAGAATATATCCACATAGTCCAGTTTCATGCGTTTCAGGCTTTGATCGAGGCTCGAAACCAGGTATTTTTTCGAACCCCATTCTCCATACGGCCCGGGCCACATCAGGTAACCGGCCTTGGTTGAAATAATCATTTCATCCCGGTAAGGGCGAAGATCATTTTGCATCATGCGGCCAAAATTTTCTTCGGCCGAGCCCGGAGGAGGCCCATAGTTGTTTGCCAGGTCGAAATGCGTTATACCACGATCAAAAGCAGCCAGTACAATCTGCCGGCCAACATCAAAGCGATCGGTATTTCCGAAATTATGCCACAATCCCAGCGATATTTCGGGGAGTTGGATCCCGCTTTTACCACAGCGGCGGTATTTCATTTCCTGGTATCGCGACGAAAGTGCCTGGTATTCCATAGTACTAATGTTTACTGTTATAGCAAAATATTATTCAGCTTTACGAACAACCCCGTTCAAGAGTTCATATGTAACCTTACTCTCGGGGCAGGTTGCTTTTCCGTCGGGGCCAAATTTGAGTTTATGCCCATATTCGCTCATCCAGCCGGTTTGCCGCGCAGGATTTCCAACCACCAGGGCATATGCAGGTACCGATTTGGTTACCACAGCCCCTGCGCCGATAAAACAATACTCGCCCAATTCGATGCCACACACAATGGTTGAGTTTGCACCAATGGTAGCACCTTTGCGGACAAAAGTACGGGCATACTCATTTTTACGGTTTACGGCACTGCGCGGGTTAATAACATTGGTAAAAACCATGGAGGGCCCAAGGAAAACATCATCTTCGCAAACCACGCCCGTATATATTGAAACGTTGTTCTGAATTTTCACATTTTTACCCAACACCACATCAGGCGAAACCACAACATTTTGCCCTATATTACAACCATCGCCAATAATACAGCCCGGCATAATGTGCGAAAAATGCCAGATTCGTGTACCGTTTCCAATAATGCAACCTTCATCAATTACAGCCGAAGGATGCGCAAAATAACCTTTGTCAGTCATTCCAGTTCAATATTTTCAGATCAAACGCGGGGCATGGTAAGCCGGCTGTTCTTTCAACCGGCTTTACTTTGCCCTAAAAATTTGTGAATGGTTTATCACCAAACTATTAAATCCTGATTAATTTGCTGATTTATCAAGAAATTCAAGTACAGATGAAATGATATGATCCAGTTGTTCCTGGTCCATTTCGGTATGCATAGGCAGCGAGAACACGGTATGGCTTAGTTTCTCTGTTACCGGGAAATCGCCCTCCTTGTACCTGGGATCGAGATAAGCCTTCTGAAGGTGAATAGGCACCGGGTAATAAATCATGGCCGGAACATCTTTTGAAGCAAGGAATTCCTGGAGTTTGTTGCGGTCGACACCGGTAGCCTGCAGCGTATACTGATGGTACACATGGGTTGATTTTGGCGATTTGGCTGGGATCACCAGTTCAGGACGAACGCCAAAAGCCTTGTCGTAAGCAGCAGCAACCTGCTGCCGGGCGGCGGCATACTCGCCGAGATGCTGTAGTTTAATGTTGAGTATGGCAGCCTGTATGCTGTCGAGGCGGCTATTCACCCCGATATCGTCGTGATAATAACGAA
>DGQJ01000327.1:2005-3343 GCA_002389705.1 Bacteroidales bacterium UBA4417 | reverse complement strand
CCGGTTTTCTTCCAAACGTTATCTTTATTCAGGTAATCGGCACCAATGGACTGGCAGGCATCTTCAATAACAAAAAGATTATGCTCCTCGGCAATCTGCATAATGGCGTCCATATCGGCAGCCTGTCCGAACAGGTGTACAGGAACAATGGCGCGGGTACGCGGCGTGATTGCTTTTTTAATGGCTTCGGGGCTAATATTGAAGGTATCCGGTTGCACGTCAACAAGTACAGGGGTTAATCCCAGCAAAGCAATTACCTCGGCGGTAGCAATAAATGTAAAATCAGGTGCAATAACCTCATCGCCGGGTTTCAGGCCAAGTGCCATCATGCTGATCTGTAATGCATCGGTACCATTGGCACAAGGGATTACATGCTTAACACCCAGGTATTTTTCGAGAGCAACCTGAAATTCTTTAACAGCCGGACCATTAATAAAGGCAGTGGAATTGATCACTTCACTGATAGCTTTGTCAATCTCAGGCTTTATTTTCTGGTACTGTGCACTGAGGTCGACCATCGAAATTTTTCGCATAATCTGTAAATGTTTGTCGTTATTAAAATTACGCTGCAAAGATATTTAATGTAAACGATCTAATTGCGTTCCTTTCCATATTTAAATGCACCAAATTGTACTAAAACGGATAAATATCTGTAAAAGCAGGCACTGGCAAATTACGATTTGTATCTTTGCACCCATATTCCATCAGTGGCTGATTAAAATACCGGTCACGATGGTATCAGGCACCTGTTGCAGGAGTTATTATAACCTTGTGAATCAACTCTAGTATCCTTGTTCACCGGCTACCAACATAGCCCTGACAATATTTATTTAACAGCAAACAACCGATTACGAAACCATGCAGCAATTCTACTCCTTCCTCATCATATGCTACGGGCTTTTGATCCGGCTTACTGCTGTTTTTGATAAAAAAGCAGCGTTATGGGTAAAAGGCCGCACGAGGTACTGGGTATTGCTCGACAAGGTTTTTTCAACAGCACCCTTTAACCAGCCTGACCGCAAGCTTGCCTGGTTTCATTGTGCCTCGCTGGGCGAATTCGAACAAGGCCGGCCTATCATCGAAGCCTTCAGGGAGCAGCATCCCGACTACCTGGTTTTGCTCACTTTTTTCAGTCCGTCGGGCTACGAAGTGAGGAAAGCCTATACCGGTGCCGACCATATTCTCTACATGCCACTGGATACACCTTCCAATGTTCGCCGCTTTGTCGACACGGTAAAGCCGGATATTGTATTCTACATCAAATACGAGTTCTGGTTCAATTTCCTGGATTATCTGCAGCAGAAACAAATTCCCACCATCCTGGTTTCGGCGATTTTC
>DGQJ01000327.1:0-1978 GCA_002389705.1 Bacteroidales bacterium UBA4417 | reverse complement strand
TGTGGCGGCGCAGCCAAAGGAGATAAAAATTGCAAAAGCCTTTGCAATGAACCATAAGGTACTTGTAGCCGGAAGCACCTGGCCGGCCGACGAAGACCTGGTTTTCAAACTTATTTACCAGAATAACAATAAGCTGAGGTTCATCATCGCCCCACACGAGATCGGCGAAGACCATATTCAGTCGCTGATGCAACGTGCAGGAAAAACGGCAGTGCGGTTTTCGCAAACCACCGCTGACGAGGTTAAAAATGCTGAAATCCTGGTTATTGACTCCATTGGGATGCTATCGCAGCTTTATCAATATGGCACGCTGGCCTACATTGGCGGAGGCTTCGGGGCGGGTATTCACAATATTCTGGAGGCAGCAGCTTTTGGGTTACCGGTATTCTTCGGACCGAATTACCACAAATTTAACGAAGCCCGGGAAATGATCGAACAAGGCGGTGCCTTTGAAGTAACCAAACCCGATGAATTGATTAAAAAAGTAAATATACTGCTGAACGATAAATCAGAACTGGCATCGGCCATAGCAACCAGCAGAAACTATGTTGCAAAAGGCTGCGGCGCAACCCAGGTTATCCTGAAACGTGTAGATGAACTGATTCAACCGAAGGTGCAATAAATTCCGCTTACTGCCCTTGCGAGGGATATATTAAATTTTCAAATTGCTGGTTGCGCAACTGCGGTTCAAAACCGGCCTCGCGGATGGCACGCTGGATGCCCGTTTCGTCGAATTTATAACTGGCACCGGCAACACTCACCACGTTTTCTTCAATCATTATCGAGCCGAAATCATTAGCTCCGCCATGCAGGCATAAACCTGCCGTATCCTTGCCCACCGTGAGCCACGAAGCCTGTATATTGTTTATGTTCGGCAACATCAGCCGGCTGATGGCGATGGTTCTGACATATTCTTCGGAAGTAACCGAATTGGTTATCCCATAAATTTTGCGCAACGAAGTCCCTTCATCCTGGAATGGCCAGGGGATAAAAGAAATAAATCCTGTGGCGCCGGCAGGTTTTTGGTCCTGCACTTCGCGTACATAAATCATGTGCTGAATGCGCTCCTCCATGGTTTCTATATGTCCGAACATCATGGTGGCCGAGGTAGTAAGCCCCAGTTTATGAGCCTCGCGCATCACATCGAGCCACTCGCCAACGGAGCATTTATTTTTTGAAATCTGGGCACGAACCCTGTCCGAAAGAATTTCGGCACCCGCACCGGGCAAACTGTCGAGCCCGGCAGCAACCAAGTGTTCGAGTGTTTCCCGATAACTTATACCTTCCAACTTCGAAATATGAACTACTTCGGGTGGCCCCAGGGCATGAAGCTTCAGTTTAGGGTACAGTTGTTTCAACTGGCGAAAAAGGCTGGTATAAAAATCGAGGCCAAGCTTTGGATGCATACCACCCTGGAAAAGCAACTGCTCGCCGCCACGGGCAAAAAGCTCGTCAATTTTTGCCTTGTATTGATCGATGGTGGTAATGTAGGCTTCTTTGTGGTTGGCTCCCCGGTAAAAATTACAAAACTGGCAACCCGACACACACACATTGGTATAATTCACGTTGCGATCGATGAGCCAGGTAACCTTTTTTGCGGGATGAAGCCTGTTGCGTACCTGGTTGGCGGCAAACATAAGAGCGGAAGTAGAAGCTTCGGTATATAATTTAACACCTTCATCCAGGCTAAGGTGAAGGCCGTTGAGTGCTTTCTGAAGAAGATCGGTATGCATTGTAAGAATTAATTGCTGCAAAAGTAGATATTATTTATCCACTGCTTAACACAAAATAACAAGGATAAAAACCGGATGTTTTTTGCCAGTAATTTTAATATTTAAAATCCGGCAATAGTTAATTAATTCTGAGGCTGGTATTTTTCTTTATAAATATTAAAATCGAGCACTTTCAGATGCCATCCCTTTTCCACTTTACAATGTCTGTAACGGAAAAGCAGCGCCATGGTACCGGCAACAGCCAA
>DGQJ01000265.1 GCA_002389705.1 Bacteroidales bacterium UBA4417 | reverse complement strand
GACATACTGGATGCCGAAGGCGATTACAGGATTAAACTCAGGCTCCCTTTGGTAGACAACAACCAGGACGGTGTATATGCACGGCTGGCAACACTCGATGCCGGAAATAAAAGAGGCACTTTCTTTATGCCCGAAGTAGGCGATGAAGTGGTAGTTGGATTTATGAATAACAATCCCGCACAGTCGGTAATACTGGGCATGCTCCACAGCAGTGTGAACGCATCTCCGCTCGAACCCGAAAGCCCTAACAACAAAAAAGGCTACGTGTCGCGTTCGGAAATAAAAATCCTGGTTGACGATGGTGAAAAGAGTATCACCATTCAAACGCCGGGCGGTCACATTTTCGTGATGAATGATACCGAAAAAAGCATAAAACTCACGGATTCGAACTCGAACAAAATTACCATGGATCAGTCGGGTATTACCATTGAATCAGCAGCAGCGCTTACGCTCAAAGCCGCAACATCCCTGTCGGTTTCGGCACCGCAGCTATCAGCGAAAGCCGACGGCGAATTAAAACTGGAAGGCGGTGGTTCAACCACGGTAAGCAGCAGCGGGGCAATGACCATTAAAGGAAGTGTGGTAAGCATTAACTAAGAAACGCCAAAACCTTAAAACCCAGCAAATATGCCAATGGCAGCAAGAGTATCAGATATGCACCTGTGCCCCATGATTACAGGAACCGTTCCACATGTGGGCGGGCCGGTTCTGCCTCCCGGCTGCCCGACGGTGCTGATCGGAGGTTTACCGGCAGCCCGTGTAGGCGACATGTTAACCTGTACAGGGCCACCGGATACCATTGCAGCCGGATCGGGTACGGTTATGATTGGCGGCTCACCGGCAGCACGTATGGGCGACAGCACGGCACACGGCGGGGTGATCATACTTGGATGTCCTACGGTAATAATAGGAGGATAAAATATGAGCAAAATAATCAAATCATTTCTCGGAACCGGCTGGAGTTTCCCGCCTGCCTTCGGCAACCGCGACGGCCAGGTAAAAATGCTGAGCGATGTTGAAGATATCCAGAGCAGTCTCGAGATTCTGCTTACAACCCGCCCCGGCGAAAGGGTGATGCGGCCCGATTACGGCTGCAACCTCGACGAACTGCTGTTCGAACCACTCACAACTACTTTCAAAACTTACATCAAGGACCTGGTATCGACTGCCATACTTTATTATGAACCCCGCATAGAAGTGAACAACATAGACCTCGACGACACCGGCGAACTGGAAGGCCGCATCGTGATAAGTATTGATTACACGGTGAGTGCCACCAACACCAGGTTTAATTTCGTATTTCCGTTTTACAAAAAAGAAGGAACCGATTTACGCTGATTCCCATCATTACACCAGTTCCGAAACTCAGCATGCTTCATCCCAAAACAGAATATTAAAAACATTGAAATTATGCCGTGCACTGACAGAAATCCATTGAGCAGAGAAGGCACAAGCCAGCTGAACCGGGTACTTGCCGCCCTTGATGTGCATTTTGCCGATGTGGACGAACGCAGTCCCTCCGACCTGATATTGTTTGCCAAACGTTATGCTGGATATCTTAACTATTACAACGAAAATAATGTAGCCGACGGAACCTGGAAACCACTCATGATGATGGATATAAGCGTAACCCTGGCTACGCTGGCACATCTGAACAGCAAAAAAATAAGCGATTATAAAAAACTGATCTATAAAAATATTGCCCTGGCTTCACAGGCAAGCCAACCCCAGCGCGACAACATTGCCAGGCAACAGCTTAAGTTCCTTTTCGATATCCTTTTATCGCTGATTAAAAGCATCGACGACCAGCTTTTGCTTTTGCCCGACGATGATTATAAAAAAAACCTGGCCGACATCATCCGTATAAAACTCCGGTTGCCACTGGCCAACCTGGATGAAAAATTTTTCACTGATTTTAAAGCGGCGGGGCTGCTCGATTATTCAGTTACCGAACTCGACAGTAATGCCCCGATTGAAGTTGTTAGTAAAGCAGACTTTAGCCGCACACAGTTATCGGCCCTCTGGCAATCGGTTTCCCCTGATCTTACTCTTACAATCCCGGCCACAGGCAGCGATTACGAAAAGATCATTTACATTATAAATCACAACCTTTTTAACAGCACTATTGATTCAATACTAAAAGGCGTTGCAACTATTGCTTCGAAAGCAGGCGAGCTTTTTGAAAAAACCCTCGCCGATTTCCCTGCCCACAGCCCACATTACGGCCTGTTCCTGACTTTCATCAAACTTTTTAAAACGGCACAGGACGATTTGAACCGGTACACCCAAAGACACCTGGATTTCTATTTTAAAGATACGCTACAACTTAAAAACAAACCGCCACAACCCGACAACGCACACCTTACCTTTGAACTGCAGAAAACCGTTCAGCAACAACTGTTGAAAAAAGGAATCCTTTTTAAAGGCGGGAAAGATATTACCGGTAAAGATATCAGCTACTCGCTTACTGAAGATGTGGTGTTGAATAAAGCCACAGTTGCCACCATCCAGGCACAGCACACATTACGCGACTCATCAGGCCCTTTGAAAGCGTTCCCGGTTGCCAATTCGGAGGACGGGCAAGGCGCAAAACTGGTGGCTGCTGATAAAAGCTGGTTTACTTTTGGCAACCCCAAAAGCAAAAAGACCGCCTGGATCGGGTTCGCACTGGCTTCGAATATCCTGTTTTTAAATGAAGGCACCCGTACCATCACAGTTACAGTTTCGTTCGAAAACCAGGTAACCCGGTTTATCAGGAGAAAGGCCAGGAGCCTGTCCTGTTTCGAAGCCACGCTCACGGGCAAAAAAGAAATGCTGGTGAAAAATGTAACAACGGTTCACCAGTCCATATCAGGGAACCTCGCGTTTACCATCGCGCTCACGCCCAACGATCCGGCTATTGTGCCCTATTCCGAAAAAACGCATAAACTCGGTTTCGATACAAACCTGCCGTTGCTGAATATTTACCTGAACCAGGATGCCCCCGATGCCATCCCTTACCTGGTTTTGTGCAAAAAAAATATCACGAAAATTGAGATCATGGCAACCGTGTCGGGCATCAGGGACCTGGTACTCAGCAACGACACCGGGAGCATTGATGCATCAAAGCCCTTCAAGCCTTTCGGCGATTTTCCGGCTGCCGGCGCAGGATTTTATATCGGCAGCAAAGAAATTTTTCAAAAGCGTATTTCGACCCTGACCCTCGAATTTACCGGGACAAATCCTTTCAGCAGCACTACATCCTACCTCGACCAGGGGGAATGGAAAACCTTTCAGCCACTGAGCGGAAAAACAATAACTGGCATCAGCAGCGAGCCTGTAGCACCCGATTTTACACCGAACGAAAACCTGAAAGCCACCACGCTCAATGGATTTCTCAGGCTCAGCAATGCCACCAACAAATCTATTGATACTTACCTGGCCCGGGTTAAAACTGCCCTCGACGGAACCACGCTTCATTTAACCGATGTAGCCAAGCCCCTGGAGTACAAACTCACGGTAGGTTTATCGCCTTCGGTTGAAGAAATTAAAATCAGCAATTTTTCAATAGGCTACACTGCGGCATCTACGATTGATTTTACGAAAACACGCAGCAACACAGCCAATACCATTTTTTACCACCTGGCACCTTTTGGTTATGCCGAAGTTTTTAACGACGAAAAAGCCGAAAATCCGCTGGCCGAAAAAACGGAGAAATTTACGCTGCTTCAAGACATTGTAAACGATGGCGAAATATTTATTGGCCTCCTGCAAGCTGAACCCAGTTCTGTGGTTACCCTGCTTTTCCAGGTTGCCGAAGGCAGCTCAAATCCGCTTAAAGACATGGTTCCGGTACACTGGTTTTATCTTTCACAAAACCAATGGGTACAATTCGAAAACCGTCAAATCATTGACCGTACAAACAATTTTACCCAATCTGGAATTGTTACCCTTACCCTGCCGGTAGATATTAGCAACACGAACACGTTGCTTCAAAGTGGCCTGCATTGGATAAAAGCTGCAGTGGACAAAGATATTGATGCGGTGTGCAACATGATTAGCATACAAGCCCAGGCAGCACTGGTTACGCTGGTACAGGACGAAGCGCAGCAGATTGAATTCCACCAGCCGGCACCGGCAAAAACCATTTCGAAACTTGTGGAAAGCAACGCCGCTGTAAAAACCATTGAGCAACTTTTCGATAGCATTAATGGCCGTACCCGCGAAAGCGATGAACATTATTATGTGCGGGTGAGCGAACGGCTCAGGCACAAGCAACGAGGCATCAGCATATGGGATTACGAACATATTCTGCTCGAGCAATTTCCACAACTGTACAAGGTTAAATGTCTGAATCATTCGGGCTTTTACAGCGAAAAGGGTGTAAATGTATTTTGCGAAAACCTGCCCGGGCATGTTACCCTGGTTTTTATTCCTGATCTGAAAAACAATACACATGCCAACCTGCTAAAGCCTTACACGCCGATCGGGCTGCTTACCAACATCGGGAAATACC